>DATGJU010000145.1:0-6491 GCA_035295045.1 Chthonomonadaceae bacterium | reverse complement strand
ATGCCCTGACCGTGGACCGGCATGTCCAGCACACCGACCATGCCGAGCGCCGCCAGGGATCCGGAAGCGTCCGGTGAGAAGGTCCATTCCCCCACGGAGCCGGCCTCTGCGGTCGGGAGCAACTTGAGCCCGCCCGCGTTTGTCTTCAGCAGCGCGACGTCCCACGCCGGATCGGTGCCGGCGCGTGCGAGCGCGGCCGTCTGGCCGTCCGGTCCAACGCAGGTCAGCGGCCCTTCGGGAAGCTCGCTCGCCTTGGTCAGGATATCGCCATCCACCGACATGACGGTGCCGAGCGCAACGTCCGAGCCTCCGGAGAGAATTCGCACCGCGGCGCCGCGGAGGTCGCGCGGAGCGCCCGTCAGGAACATCGCCGTATCGGTCTTGCGGTCGCCTGGAATTCCGTTGTACGCGTCCAGCCGCTCGAGGATACGCTCCAGCGCCGGTTCTTTGCGTAAAGCCGCGAAATCGGAGTCCATCCGGATAGCTTCAGGATCGTTGAAGCCGCGGTCGCAGGCCTGGCTTATCGCGGCAAGCGCAAGCTGGGCGTGCCCGCTCCGGGCCTCGGAATGCGCCAGCACCATTCGTGCGGCCGCGCTGGTCTGGTCCGCCTCAATCGCGTCCCGTGCGATTCGCGTTGCGGCGCTCGCATCGCCGGACTGGAGCGCCGCCTGGGCGTCGCGCAGGTCCGTGAGCAGCGCAGCGGGCGGCCCCTCCCAACTGTCGGGCGGCTCGCCGTGGAGGCACCGCGCAACCGCGGATTTGGCCATGTTCACGGGGATGTGGATGCTGGTCTGCCGTTGCTGGCCCGTCGTAATCATGCTGTTGATGCCGACCACGTGGCCCGTAAGGTCGAAAAGCGGGCCACCGCTGTCCCCGCTGATGATCGGTGCGTCGGTGGTGACCGAGCGCGTATCGCGTCCATAGCGATTGCCCACGCGCAGGATTCGGCCGATGCGCAGAACGGGCGGACGTCCCTCGTGCTGACCGAGCGGGTGGCCGGTGGCCAGGATCCATTCGCCGCGCCGGAGCGTGGACGAGTCGCCGAGCGGGGCGGCAGGCAGGCCGGATGCGTCGCTAACGCGGACCAGGCCCAGATCGCTATCGCGGTTCGAGCCGATGACGGTCGCCTGCATGCTGCGGCCATCGAAGAGCACGACAGTTACGCGGCGCCCCTCGCGTCCTTCCACTACGTGGCCGGCCGTGAGGACGAGCCCATCCGGCGAGATAATGACGCCAGAGCCGCTGCCATCGGGCAGGCGAATGACGACCGTGCTCTTCACGAGCGCCGGTTCGATGGACTCGACCTGTTTCTGGATGGCCAGGAAGCTATCGTGTGTGCTGACCTCGGCGGTTGTGGGCGCCGCTGCAATGGACAGCAAGGAGGCGAGTGCGAAACCGGAAACCGATGCCGCGCGGACGAGCATGCGCGCGGTAGCGTGTATTCTCATCGATCCTGATCCCCTGATAATACCGAACCTGAGAGACGAGAGCCGGCAGGTGGCTGGCGCCAGCCCATGCGTTGTATACGTCCCCGTTCGCGCGGATTACGCCCGGCGGAGTGGGTCCTGCCTTTCGGCAGACGTCGTTTCTCATAATGACGAGGGTTACCCCAATTGGTAACGGATTATTGCGTAAAACCACCAGGGAAGCGAGTTGCTTGGCTGCCCATTAACGGCCTCATCTGCACTCATTTTCGGCGGGATGGACGCCCGAACGGCTACGGCAGGCGGCCGGCTCGTCCGGCGGTTGCGCGCGCCATACAATTGGGTGCACGAGGCCTCGGTGGCGGAGGCGCGACACGAACGTGTGACGCGCGTTCGAAACGGGTTGCTCTCGATGCCGCGTTCTAGTCGTCCGCCGGGCGGGGCCGCATCTTGAGATAGCCGGCCCAGACGTCGTTGCGGACCCAGGGCTGCGCGATCACGCCGGGCCGTACGCCGAATGCCGGCGTCTCGACGTGGGTCTTGCCGAGCTTCGCGTCCAGGCCGGCTTCCATTTCCGGAGGCGCAATCACGACGGTCGCGTCCGGGTCTGAGAGGTCGTGGTAGTATCCGACTCGGGTGAACTCCCGCAGATACCAGGGAATCGGCCAGTGGTAGTTGTCGGGCCAGATCACTTTGATCAGCATGTCCGGACCGCGGCCGCTGTAGTGCGCGATGTCGGCGATCCTTTTCCCGAGACTTACGACCTCCTGGGTCGGCTGCGCATAGACATACGGGTTCGCCGGATCGGTGTAGGCCACATAGCTCGCGCGCCAGGCCTGTACCATGAGCTGAGCGCATCCGCCGATCAGCAGAACACCGATGGCCGCGCGTACCGGAACGCTGCGCAGCCCGGTGATCAGCGCCATCGCGCCGACGCCCGCAAGCAGGATCGCGCCCGTGAGGAAACTGAGCAGGCACCAGGGCGTCTTGTAGGGAATCGCGCTGTAGATCAACGACAGCAGGATGGTATAGAAGGCGATAAAGCGCAAGAGCGGAACACTTCCGGAATACGAGAGGGCGAACCGCTGTGGCGTGGGCGGTCCGTCCGGCGGCTCCGCGGCTGCGCGGCGCGGCGAGAGCGCCACGATGGCGCCCAGAATGCCGAGGAGTACGATGAGCGCTTCGCTGTAGACTGGACCACGGCCGGTCTTGGACCACAAGAGGATCGAGAAGTAGTAGCTCCAGGGATAGACGTGCGAGCTGGCGCCGCCGGCTCGCCGGAGCCACGGCGTATAGGATTTCAGGTAGTCCAGCGGTCCGGTCAGGATGCCCGCGGGACCAGCGTGATTCGAGCCGAAGCCGGACAGGAACAGGCAGGCGACCACGATGGCGACGGTGGCTGCGAGCGCGAGGTGGCGCCAATCGAAACGGCGAGTCCAGGGCGCCAGATCGCGGTCTACGAAGCGGCGCCAAACCGGCATCAGGGCGAACGCGCCGAGCGCGGCGGCGAAGGCGAGCGCAGCCGTCTCCTTTGTCGCGATCATCAGGCCCGCGCAGACGCCCGCGGCGATCGCCCAGCCCAGCCGGCGGCCGCGCGCGTATTGCCAGCCCGCCGAAATCGTCGCGAGCGTGAAGAAGGCGAGGAGCGTTTCCTGGATGTAGTAGCGGCTGTAGAAAACGAGCGCAGGAGAGATGGCGAGGAGAATGCCGGCGCTGAACGTCGCGCGCCGGCCAAGGCCGGCAGCCAGCGGCGCCATTGCCAGGACCATCGCGGCGCCGAAGAGGACGATCGGCAGCCGGAAGTCTGCTTCGACGAAATCCGCAAGGTTTTGTTTCGCTTCAAACCAGGAACCGGACGACGAGTTCCAGTTTATCCACGCGACAGGCAGGGCTGCATAGTAGAGCGTGGGGCCGTGATATTCGTTCGCGTCGTATCGGTACATGCCCTCTTTCCAGAGCTCCTGGAACTTAAAGGCGTGGACCGCTTCGTCGCCGTGGAACGGCCGGTTGCCGAGGGCCGGCAGCCGGAAAAGGAGCGCGCCAACCGTCAACGCGAGCATCGCGGCAAGGAAGGCGCGCCGCAGCCTCATCTGGCGGGCTGGCCGTAGACTTCGACTTCGGTGTAGCGGTTCAGCGAGTCGCGATACGTGCTCCCTTTGCTATAGAGCCGGATGTATCGGGCCTTCACGCCCTTCGCATCGATCAGCTTACCCTCGTTCGTCTCGAAATACTCTTTGTCCTTGCCGACGCCAAGGCCCGCCAGGTTTTCGACGTCGTTGTTAAACAGCGTCGTAACGCCTTCGACAAAGTTGGGGTCGTTCGACGCCTGGATGACCACGGCGTGGAAGATGATCGGCTCCAGGTGGAAGTGCCAGACCGCGACGTAGTAAAGCGGACTCGTCGCTCCCAGGTCGATCTGCACCCACTGCAGTTTCGGCTTCAGCTCCACCGCCGTGTCCTCTTTGGCCTCCTTGTCGCCGTCCGTTATCTGGTCCAGCGTGCCGGAGAACGGCGGGGCGCTGCTCGTCACTTTCTTGTGCAGCGCGAGGTTGACGGTACCCTTCGGTACCATCGGAATCTCGCGCTTGACGGTCGAAATCTTCTCGACGTTCGATCCCGCCTTGACGTTGGCCGCCGTACCGGCAAATACCGGTTTCGGCAGTTTTATGGGCAGGGGAATCTTCTCCTCCTGCGCGCGCCCGGCGCCAGCCGTCGCGACACAAATTCCAAGGCCCGCGACGAGCGCGACGGCCTTCAGCGATCGAACAAATCCGGGCAAAACTCCCGTAAGGTGTCTCTCCATCAATCCCTCTCCTTGGCTCACGCAAGACGATACACGTACTTCTTAGTTTACCACACCGGCCGGCTGCATCGCAGGGCGCGCGGCAAAGGCCGGCTGCATCGCTCGCTCACAACAAGGGACGGCGCGCGGCATCCAGCGTGACGGTCGGCGCAGAGGATTGCGGCTCCCGGCGCGGAATAGAATGATACGGCAACTCTCATTGAAGGTGGATGGACCATGCAGGGTTATCTGGCGACGCGTTGGCTCGGCCGCGCGGGTATGGAGGTGACGGCCCTCTCGCTGGGCTGCGCCGGAATCGGCGCGCGGGAGGGCGTGACCGACTCTTCGGCGGTCGAGACAGTCCGGCGCGCACTGGCGGCCGGCATACGGTACCTGGACACGTCGCCCCTGTATGGCGAGAGTGAGCGGCGTGTTGGGATCGCGCTGGAGGGCGTTCCGCGGCAGGACTATCTGCTTTCAACAAAAACCGGGACGCACCCGGAGCGCCGCCACGACTATTCGTGGGACGGCACGATGTGGTCGGTCGAAAACAGCCTTAGCCTGCTCGGCTGCGGCTATTTTGACCTGCTTCTGGTCCACGATCCGCGCGATGAGGCGGACATGCAGACGGTATTCGGCGCCTGCGGCGCGCTCGCCGCGCTGGAGCGGCTGAAGGAGGAGCGCGTAGTCCGTGCGATCGGCCTCGGCCAGCGGCGGCACGATTGGCACGAGCGCGCGATCCGGTCCGGCCGCGTCGATGCGATACTCACCTATAACGATTACCACCCGCTGCGCACCACCGCGCTCACCGGCGGCCTTCTGCAGCTCGCGCGCGATCATGGCGTGGGCGTCATCAACGGATCGCCGCTGGCGCACGGCCTGTTGGCCGGACCCGGGGCGGCGGCGCTGATGCCGCCGAGCAACACGGACGTTGTGAGCGCCCGCCGGCTGTTCGCCTGGTGCGAGGCTCACGGCGTATCGCCGGTTGCGATTGCCCTGCAGCTCTCGCTGCGGCAGCCGCTCATCGGGTGCACGCTGACGGGCGCAAAGTCCGTGGCGGAGTTGGATCAGAATCTGGGCGCCGTCGCGGAGCCGATCCCCGAGCGGCTCTGGGCGGAGTTGGAAGCGGCCGGCTTCCGCGAGGACGCCGCGACGGCTTGATCGTAAATCGGATTGACAACGCCTCGCAATAACCTGTAAAATCTTCCGGGCTCCAAACCGCGCATCGACGCCTGCTACTGCGCGCCGCCACGCCTGGAAAGTTTCGTTATTGCAGCTAAAACGCCTCCAACTGCTCGGATTCAAGACGTTCGCAGACAAGACCGAGATCGAGATCGGCTCCGGGATGACGGCCATCGTCGGCCCGAACGGATCCGGCAAGTCCAATATAGTCGATGCCCTGCTGTGGGTGCTCGGCGAGCAGAATCCCCGGCTGCTCCGCGGCAACGCCGCGCAGGACGTTATCTTTTCCGGCACCGACAAGCGGAAGCCCCTCGGCATGGCGGAAGTCCGCCTCACGATTGACAACGCCGACGGCGCGCTTCCGGTGAAATACTCCGAAGTCGTCGTGACGCGCCGAATATACCGTTCCGGCGAGAGTCAGTACCTCATCAACAACACTCCCTGCCGCCTCAAGGACATCGTCGAGCTGTTCCTGGACACGGGCGTGGGCAAGGGCGCTTACGCTTTTGTCAGCCAGCAGGAGATCGACGCAGTGCTCTCGGCGCGGCCAGAAGACCGCCGCGAGCTGTTCGAGGAGGCTGCCGGAATAAAGAAATACCGCGTGAAAAAGCGCGAAGCGATGCGGCGGCTCGAGGCGGCCGAGGACAACCTGAGCCGGGTCCGGGACATCGTTGCCGAAATCGAGACTCAGCGGGAGCCGATGGAGCAGCAGGCGCTTGCAGCGCGCCGCTACCTGCTTCTGGAGGAGCGGCTTCACGAGATCGAGGTCGGTCTGCTCGTAGCGGAGCTGCAGAAGGCGGACTACGACCTGTACGCCGGCCAGACCGAGCGCGACGCGGACCAGGCGGCCCTGCTGCGCACCGACGCGGAGATGGCGCGCCTGGACCGCGCCGCCGGGGAGACCAGCGCTCGCCTCGCCGAGGCGGAGCATGAGCTGGACGCGGCCCGGCACATGCGGGACGGGCTTGCGACGGCCGTAGAGCGCGCCGAAAGCCGGGTCGCGCTGCTCACGGAACGGTCGCGCAGCGCAGCCGCCGTCCGCGAGCAGGCCACGGCGGCGATCGCGGGCATCGCTGAACGGAGCCGCGCAATCGAGGCGGAGA
>DATGJU010000144.1:0-8976 GCA_035295045.1 Chthonomonadaceae bacterium | reverse complement strand
GGTCCGTCGGAGAGCAGGCGAGCCTTCGCCTCGTCCGCCGTCAGCCCGCGCTCGGAGCTCCGGAGGCGCGCCAGTAACCGGTCAAGCGGCACGGTCGCAACGTCTGCCGATGCCAGGTCGATTGCCGTCGCATCCGTGGGGTCCTGCGCGGGTATCGAGGTCGAAGTCATATCTCACGTCACCCTGTAGCGCCGGAGGCCCGGCAGACAATCACGGATCAGACTTCGGATTTCGAGAGGTCAGGAGTGGCGGGTTCGGACCGTGCGCGGGCAGACCGGCTTGTACCCTCATTGTGGAAGTGGAGTTCAAAAGACAAGCGGGAAACGAGACTCGAACTCGCGACATCCTGCTTGGGAAGCAGGCGCTCTACCACTGAGCTATTCCCGCACGCTAACCGTATTATAAACGGCCTCGGCGCCCATGTCAAGCCGCGCCGAAAAATCCAGGCCCGTCGCCCCCCTGATCGCCCGTGTTCACTGATCGTTCTCTCCGCCTGCGAGACCGGCCAGGGTGCCCGAGTTACCGGCGAGGGCTTGATCGGCCTTATACGCGCCTGGCAATACTCGGGTGCGCGGACGGTCGTGTCGAGCCAGTGGAAAGTCAGCGACGCGAGCACCGCCGCGCTGATGGCGGCCTTCCATAAATACCTGCTCGCCGGTCAGGAGCGGGACGAAGCGCTGCGGCACGCGATGGCCGACATCGCGCAGGACAAGAGCGAGCCCTGGTCGAGCCCCTACCACCGGGCGGCGGTTGTGCTCGTGGGCGAGACCGACAGGATGCCGTGAGGACAGACGGAGGCGGAGGACTTAGTCGCACGCACCTTCGGGCTGCCGCAGGTAGGTACTCGACCCAAGACTTAGATTGAGTGCCTCTAGACCGCAATCTTACCGGAACAATAGAGTGCGCTCGATCGTCATGACGGCCTGAATTGGAACGTATCGCCACACAATCTTTCTGTATCGGAGGCGCAATTGGGTAACGCAGTTCCCATGGTCACCGCGGCGGTCACGCGGCGCACCGAATTCGCAGGCGACCCTTACGACGAATGGGCTAAAGCACGACAGGCAGACATTCAGCAATTCACGGCGCCGCTCGTGGTTACGCAGCAGGCCAGGAACGCTCCCAACCCGCGGACCGATCGGGGAAATCTGGGTTACCTCCACGGCTACAAGAACTACGGCACGCCAAACTGCGGCCAGGCGGCTATCGCGACGACTTGGGGCTATTGGGGTCGAAACTACGACTACTGCGGCCCGAAAACCGTCCAGGACTCGAACGACGGCGGCTTCTACTGGAACGACCTGTACGCCGTAAACTCCGGAATCCCGTCTCACTACCCGTCGGACGTCCCGGGTGGAGGAATGTCTCCGAACCGGATTTGCGACGGACTGCGCGACGCGCAGATGTGGAATAGTTGGGCCTGGGGACCCCAGCAGACTCTCGACAACGTCCAGGGATGGCTCAACAACTCGCCCTGCATTCCCGTTATCTGCCTGATAAACGCCGGCTATTTCGAGAACTGGTGGTCCGTTGGCCCCCACTGGGTCGTCGTATACGCCATTGGCGACGGAAAAGTCTACTTCGCAAACCCGGCGGTTACCGGTATCGATCCCAACGACCCCGGCGCGCTGAACAACGAGCCGTGGCGCGCCGCGGTATGTTCTACACAGGATTTCGACCATGCGTGGGGGGCGAACTGGACGCTGACGAAGTGTTATGTAGTGGGGCACGCCTGATCGCCCCTTAAACCGATTCAGCCACAAGATAGGGGACGTTATGCAAGGCATACCAGCACTCTCTCCGCAAGAAGAGGCACAGGCGATGGCGGAGCTCCGAAAGCGCTTTCCGAACGCCTCAGACGCAGAGCTTCAGGGCTTCCTGCATGGAAGGACCCCGCCGGATCCCGGCCGCCCGGAGGACACGAAGGATCCGCAGGCGCTGCAGCACTGCCTGGACCTGGTGAACAGCACCTACAACGATGCCATAAAGGCGGCGGAGAGCGCCCAGCCCGATTGGCTTCGAGCGATGCTCATGGCGGCAGCACTGGCGGCAGCATTCTTCGGAAGGCTGGAGTGCTATTCGGAGAACGACTGAACGGCACGCATGGGCCGCAACTGCTTCCCCGCTCCCAGGGAAATGGACGGGGAAGCCAGAACCGAGACCCGCGCTGCCGGCATCCTGCCTGCGAAGCGCACTTCACCGCTTAGCTCTCCCCGCAGTTTCCGCTTTATAGAGGCCATGGTCGCGCCGGTCAGGGACGTGGCTTCCCGCGTTGACGTTCTGGACGCCCTCCTCCAATGCGCCCTCGTAGACGTACTGGAGCGATGCCGGGTCCCACAGTGCCACGGACCTTTTTCGGTCTTTCCGGCCTAAAAGACCCCCACCTGAACTCAGAACAATAACTATCCTCCGGCGTTCCGCCGCGGCCATCCGTGCCTGCCACGACCGGCAGGATAATCCCGAAAAAGCGCGAAGCTTACTCCCAACATTGCCCGTAATATCGGCAAGCGGCCATCCGCCGCGAATCGAGCGTGTCGGCACGACTCCGGCCGCATGCGGGTGCGCGCGTCGCGCGCTGTTGCCAATCCGGCAGGAAGGCATTGGGAGATGGAACGCAGTCTGTTGGTGCTGTCAATTGCGATCGGCGCCGTCGTCTGGCTCTGCGCGGCGCTCACGTCGGGGCCGCCGGCACGCACCGGGACAGGCCATCTCCCTAACGGTGGGGTGACAGGGGGCGCTATCCTCCCTCGCTTCTGGCTCGCCGCCGCGTTCGCCCTGCCCATCCTGGTATTCCTCGCCACGCTGCCGGCAAGCCCGCCCGTCTTCTCCGCCGGGCACGGGCTTGGCAGCGGCTTCCTGATCGGCGGGCTGGCCAGCCTCCTGGCGATCCTGACAATCGCGCACGCGCTCGGCGCGGCTGAGCGCGGTGAGCGCGTCTCCGCGGCGGCGGCCATCGCCGGACCGATGGGTCTCGCCCTCTCAGTCGCCGCCGTCCCGCCGCTCTGGATGCCCGGCGTCGCGGTCGACGCGATCTGTGGGGCCGGAATCGGCTGGCTCTGCGCTGCCATCCTGGCCACATGCGGTCTCGCGAGGACGCCGGCAAGCCGAACGCGCGCGGCGGCGTCCGCCTGCGTCGCGCTGGCCGCGGCCGTCGGCGTGCTCCTCTGCGCGCTCTCCGGCCTGGGCGTGCTGCACGGCCTCATCGATCTCGTCGGCAAGTCCGGCGCGCACATCCACTGGTCCGCGCCCGGCCTCGCATTCGCCTCGTGCGCCGCCATCGTCCTGCTGGTCGCAACCCTTCCGCCGGCGATAACGCACCGGATACCACTCGTAACGCCCGTCACTGGCTGGATCGAGAGCGGTCGGGCCGGCGACCCGGCACGCTCCGCCGCTCGCCACGGCTGGATTGCGCTGCTGTGCGCCGTGGCGATGCTTCTCGCCGGCAGGCTGACCGCGGCGCGGTTCGTCGAGCACGGCGACATCCTTTGGAAGACGAAATCACCGCTCCTCAAGCCGCTGTTCGCGCTCATCGGGCCGAACCCGATGTTCCACGTCATCGGCCTCGGCGTCGTCGTGGCGATGCTCCTCACCTGGATGGCAGCCGATCGGTCGCGCCGCCTTGCGACCGACCCGCCAGCGATGAGCCGGCCCGACTTCGCCTCGGCATTCGTGCTCGTCGCCGGCGCCATGCTCGCCTATCAGATCATGGGGGGCTTCGGCCTCGGCCTGATGCTTGTCGCGCTCGCGGTCTACGCGGGCCTGTTCTGCGCCGCCCTTCTTCCCGATCTGCACGAAACCACCCCCACGGAGTCTAGCCTGTCCACCGGGGCCGACCTCGCCGCGGCCACGCCGGAGTTCGCCGTCGCAGCGGGCATGGTCCGGCTGCTCGCGCTCGGGCTGGTGCTCGCGCTGTTTCGGTTCGTCGCCGCGCGCTTCGAGGACGATCTGCGCGGCGTCAACCTGACGGATCACTACGCGCTCTTCGGCGTGCTTTTCGGCGCGGCAATGCCGCCGGCGGTCGCCGGATACCTGCGGCGATCGAGCGCAAGCACGGCCGACTCCGACGTGGCGCGCCTGCTACGTGCGATCACGGCGGGGATAATCGTCCTCGCGGTCCCGGCCCTGCTCATAGCGCTATGGGGCACGAAGTGCGTGCTCGCCCTGCTCATCGGCCTCGCCCTCTCAAGCCTGTTCGAGGCCTCGCTGCCTGCCGCGCTGATTGCGCTCGCCGGCGCGCTGGCGCTCGCGCAGTGGACGCACCACGTCCTGCCGCTCGCGCAGCTCACCCGCGACCAGAAGGTAACACTGGTCGGATGGACAACGTTCGCCACAGTTATCGCCCTTCTCACCGCAGAGCTCGCCGGCCGCCGTGCGCAGGCGCCCCGTCCGGCCGCTCCCGCCCCAACAAAGGGAGGCGCGCAATGAGCAGGCTCGAGACGCGGGTTTTCAGGTGTTCAGGTGTTCAGGTGTTCGGGATAGCTCACCGAAGAGCAAACCGACCTGAATACCTGAAGACCCGAATACCTGAACGCCCTACGCCTCTTCACCCGCATCGGGAGGCCCAGCCATGAGATTCTCCCGAATTCTCGCGGTCCTCTTTGTCGCGGCGGCTCTCGCGCACGGACTCCGGCAGGACGTGCCCGTCGGCGGCCTGCGCGGCAGCGTCTTCGCCCGCGACTCGAAGCGCGTCCTCGCCGGCACGCGCATCACGCTCACTCCCGTCGTCAAGAGCGCGGATGACGATGAAGAGACGGACGGCCCGCGCACGCGCTACACCACCAGCGGCAAGGACGGTGCTTTCAGCATCACGCACCTGCCGGCCGGCGACTACCACCTGTCGGCCGTCACGCGCGCGCACTCCGTCTCCGGCGTTCTCGTCTCCGTCGCGGAGGGCTCCGCTACGCAGACCGTCATCGCGCTCGACCGCTCCGAGCAGCCGCTGCAGATCAAGCTGCACCAGCGCGTCTTCGGCTCCGGCGAGTCGCCCCACCTCTCCGTGACCGGATATGCGGACGAAAACGTCCGGCGCGGCGACGACCGGATGATGGTACGGATTTGGAAGACGAGGCTCTCCAGCGTTCTGACGAACCCGGACAGCGCCGGGGACCTGGACAAGGTCGGGGCTGACTTCGATCCGATTCCAAGTCTCCCGGCCGACCTGCTGCGCCCAGCGCGCGGACCGGCGCCCGTGCCCGTCGCAACGGTCCGGGTGCCTATAGCGGACGATGCCGAGGGGTTCTTCTACCAGACTCTGGACTTCGCGAAGATGGGCCTCACCGGCATCACGCCCGGCCTCTACCTGATGGACGTGACGCACCTTGGCGCCAGCGGCTGCGCCTGGATGCTCGTAACCGACACCGCCCTCGTCATTAAGCGGTCGAACAGCAAGGTCCTGGGTTTCGCGGTCGACATGCGCACCGGCGCACCGGCCCCGAACGGCATCATCCGCGCCTACAAGCGTGGCCAGGTACTCGCGGAGACGAGGAGCGGCACGGACGGCGTCGGCATGCTCGACGTGCCGAAGGACGTGGCGGAACAGAGCGACGGCGACGGCCAGCGCGTGACCTTCGTGGCGCTGCGCGGCGACGACGAAGCGGTCGTCAACGACAGCTACTTCCGCAACGAGCGCGACGACGCGTTCACCGTCTGCACCTACACGGACCGCCCGATCTACCGGCCGGGCCAGCGCATCTACTTCAAAACGATCGCGCGCCGCACGGCGGCCGGCCCCGCGGATACGCAGAGCCGCTACTCCGTGCCTGCCGGCCAGTCCGCGAACGTGGAGCTGCGCGACCCGACCGGTGAGCTGGTCTACCGCGGCAAGCTCACGACGAACCGATTCGGCGCCCTTTCCGGCTCGGCAGACCTAAATCCGGAGGCGCCGACCGGCGTCTATACGCTCAAGACGACCTTCGACGGCGTTCCGCACACGCACGACATCGTCATCGCCTCGTACCGGAAGCCGGAGTTCGCCGTCACCGTCACGCCGGACAAGAAGCGGTACGGACAGCACGAGACCGTTCGGATGACGATCTCGGCGCTCTACTACTTCGGCGCGCCCGTCGCAGGCGCCAAAGTGAAGTACCACGTCAGCAGCTCGCCGGACTGGTCCAGCGAATACGATACCGATAGCTCGGACGAGGACACCGGCGAGCCGTTCAGCGAGCCGGGCGTCGGCCGCCGGCACGAGTACTACGGCGCCTCCGTCGTCGAGGGCGAGACGCGGCTCGGCGCGAACGGCAAGGCCGTGGTCACGTTCAGCACCGAGAGCCCGGACCGGCCGAAGTTCATGCGCGCCGCCGAGAACTACACCCTCTCCGCCACGGTGACCGAGGGCGAAGACCGGGAGGCGGAGGCGGACGGCGTGGCGCTCGTGACGCCCGGCGACTTCAAGCTGCTCGCAACGCCGCAGGGCTACGTCGCGGCGCCGGGCCAACCCACCGCGTTTGCGCTCGTCGCGAAGGACTACGACAACAAGCCCGTTCCCAGCGTCGCCGTCGAAGTCGAAGTGGGCTACCAGACGTGGACTCGCTCCAACCTGCTGTTCAAGCGTACCGAGCTGCAAAACGTGACGCTCGGTCCCGACGGCCGCTTCCAGCTCAGCGTGACGCCGCAGCGCGCCGGCGACATGGTCGTCAAACTGCGAGGCTACGATAGCCAGCGGCGCCTCATCGTCGGTCGCGGCAGCCTCTACGTCGCCGCGGACGGCGGAGGCGACCTCGATACCGAGTATGCCGACCTGGCGATCCTCACGGACAAGCGGAAGTACAGCGCCGGCGGCACGGCCCGCGTCGTGGTCAATGCGCAGCGCACCGGCGAGACGGTCCTGCTGACGATCGAGGGCGAGCGACTCTACCACCAGCAGACCGTCCCGATGGATCGGAAGACCCGCGTCATCTACGTTCCGGTCAAGCGCGAGTTCGGTCCGAACGCCTTCATCTCCGCATGCTACGTGCGCGACAAGCACATCGCGCAGAGTTCCGCGTCCCTTCGTGTCGCCACGCCTCAACAAGAGCTCCATGTCGAGGTGACGGCCGACCGGCGCGCGGACCGCCTGCCTCTTCCTCGGTACGGTCCCGGCGACAAGATCACCTATCGCGTGCGCACCACCGATGCGGCAGGGCGGCCGGCGCCGGCGGAGCTGTCGCTCGGCGTCGTGGATGAATCGATCTACGCGCTCAAGGAGGACGACCCGACGGCCCTGCGCGACGCGTTCTATCCGCGCCGCTCCAACCTCGTCTCAACGGAGTACTCCTTCGCGATACAGTATCTCGGCGATGCCGACAAGTCGGAGCCGAAGATCACGGCCCGAAAGAAGTTCCCGGACACGGCCTGCTGGAACCCGTCGCTCACTACGGGCGCGGACGGCCTGGCGACCGTGAGCTTTGCGCTGCCGGACAGCCTGACGACCTGGCGCGCCACGGTTACGGCCGCAACCGCCGACACGAAGCTCGGCCGCGCGGTCTGCAAGGTGATTTCGGCGAAGGACTTCCTGGTCCGGCTGCAGACGCCGCGCTTCCTGACGCAGCGCGACCAATCCGAAGTCGTTGCGTACGTCCACAACAACACCGGCGCGCCGCAGACCGCCGTCGTAAAGCTGGAGGCCGGCAACCTCACCGTTACCGGCGAAACGTCCCGAACGATCGGACTCTCCGTCGGCCAGATTGGCGACGTGCACTTCCCGGTCACGGCTGCGAGTTACGGCGCGGCGAAGCTGACTCTCAAGGCCTGGACCGCAAGGTCGCCGGGCGCGCCGCAGTTCACCGACGGCCTGGAGACGAGCCTGCCGATCCGTCCGCATGGCCGCGAAGACGTTCAGGCGTTCGGCGGCGAGCTTACCGCGGCGCATTCGGAGAGCGAAGTGGTCCGGCTCGATCCGGCCGCCGTGCCGGGCAGGAGTCGCCTCACCGTCAAGATCACCCCCTCGATCGCATCATCGCTCTTCGGCGCCACCGACTACCTGGTAGGCTATCCGTACGGCTGCACCGAGCAGACCATGAGCCGGTTCCTGCCCGACCTGCTCGTCGAGCGCGCGCTAAAGCAGCAAGGCATGCCCGCTCCCGCGAGCGCCCCGGAGCTGCCGCAGATGGTCCGGAACGGGCTGCAGCGACTCTACCGGTTCCAGCACGCCGACTCCGGCGCGTGGGGCTGGTGGGAGCACGACGCCGACAGCCCGTGGATGACCGCCTACGTTCTCTATGGCCTGTCGACTGCTAGGGCGCAGGGAATAGCCGTCAGCGATAACGTGCTGGCGAAAGCCCGCAAGGCGGCGGCGAAGATGGCAGGCAGCGTCAATACGGACCTGAGCGACCGCGCATTCCTGATCTACAGCCTGGCGCTCGCAGGCGACACGGCGACGGCCCGCGCCGAGCGCGCGCGGCCCATCCCGCTCGCGAAGTTCCGCACCGACGCGCTGGCCTACATGGCCCTGGTGGATCGCCAGCTCGGCAGCCGCGACGAGGCACTGGTCGCCGAGCTGAGCCGCCGCGCGGTCGATGCGGACGGCGGCATCCACTGGAAGCCCGGCGCCGGCGCCGCCGACTGGAGCGACGTGAGCACGACCGCGCTATGCCTCCGTGCCGTCCTGGCCGTGAACCCACAGGACGCGCGTATCGGCCGCATCCTTGCCTGGCTCATGCGAAAGCGGAGCGGCGACTACTGGTACAGCACCCGCGACACTTCGGCGACGCTTGCGGCGTTCTGTGACTACGTCAACGCCGTAGGTCAGACGGCGGAGACCGGCGACGTGCGCGTCAAGGTGAACGGCGCGCTCTTCCAGACCGTCACGCTGACGCCTGCGATGCTGAAGGAGAAGGAGATTACCCTTCGCGTTCCCCCGAGCTCCCTGCGGCCGGACAAGAACGACGTAACGCTGGAACGGACCGGCGGCAACAGCGGCGTCTTCTACTCGGTCGAGCTGCGCCAGACGATCGCGACGGAGGACCTGGCGCAGGTTGCCAATCCAAACCTCTCGGT
>DATGJU010000143.1:0-3032 GCA_035295045.1 Chthonomonadaceae bacterium | reverse complement strand
CTATGCGTGCGTGGCGAACACGTGCCCGACACGCGCGGCAACCTCTTTCGGCGATATGGAATCCATACATTTCGGCTTCACGTAGTTGCAACGGTGCCACGAGCACGCTGCACCGCATCGCTCCGAGTGGCGGATCACGTTTTCTCGCTGCCCGTACGGACAGATCCGGTCCGGATCGGTCGGACCGACCAGGGCGATTACCGGTACCCCGAGCGCCGCCGCGAGGTGCGCCGATCCCGTGTCGCTGCAGATATGCACGGCTCCCCGTTTCAGTATAGCCGCAAGCTGTTTCAGATTGGTTTTGCCGGCAAAATTTGCCAATGGCGCACCTGCGTGTGCCGCGACTTTGGAGGCGACGGGTCGGTCCGCGGTAACCAGCGCGGAGCGAAGGTCCAGTTCCGAATACAGGCGGTCGATCAGCTCCGAAAAGTTGGCGGCGCTCCACTCCTTCATCCTCGTCGACGTCGCCGGGTTGATCGTCACAAAGCCGGGTCCGCCGCAAAGCCCGGCCTGGTCGAGGAGAGCTTCGGCGTATGCCTCGTCATCCGGGCCAACGTGAAAGGCGAACTGCGGCGAGTCCGTGTGTGCGCCGAGGAACCTCGCGACGTCAAGATACTGGTCCACGACGTGGACGCTTGCCGGATCGCGCGGCACTGCCCGCTCGAACAGCGAAGCTGCCTCGCGCATCCAATGGTACCCGAGGCGAAGCCGGGCGCCGGATGCCGCGGCTACGATCGCGCTCTTCGTCAGGCCCTGCAGATCCAGCGTCAGGTCGAACTTTCGCTTCCGCACGTCGCGCAGCCGCAGGAAATAGTCGCGGTGAAACGCGGGCGATCGCAGCTGCCGGCCTCGAATCTTCGGCAGGGTCAATACGTGATCGATCGACGGATTACCGGCAACAAGCGGAGCAAACGCCTCCTCAACGGCCCAGGTGAGCTCGATGTGGGGAAACGACTCCTTCAGTGCCGCGGCTACGGGCAGCGCATGGATGATATCGCCGAAGGAGCTGAGTTTAATGATGAGCACTCTCGCGACGGCGCTCATGTCAACGCTGTGCGGTGTCATTTAACTCCGCTGCTTCACGCCGCAGCCGAACGGCCGGCGTCGACAGGTGTCGCGCATTCCGCTCTCCGTCGGGGAATACGCCGGGACTCGCCTTCCACCGATCGTGCAGCCAGAGCCACTGCGTGGGATTGCGCCTTATTTGCGCGTCAAGCCTGGCGTTGATCAGCGTCATGACGCGCCGAATATCTTCAGCCTTGTCCTCCGTAGGCTCGACCACCTCGGGCGGCTCGAACACGATGTGAAAGCTATTGTCCGGCGTTCGCCAGCACCAGCTGAACACGAGAGGCGCCCGCGTCTTAAGGTGAAGGATTGCCGGACCGTCGACCGTGCCCGTGGTAACGCCGAGGAACGGAACGAACACGTCCGCCGCGTTCTGGTCCGGGAGCAACGCGACGTACTCGTTCCTCTTGAGGCTCTGCAGGACGCCGCGCGCCGAGTTGCCGCGATAAAGAACCTGCGCGCCGCTTCCCTGGCGAATCTCCGTCATCAGCTTGGTCGCCGCAGGGTCGCGCGCGTCCCGAGCCACGACATTCAGCTTGTACTCGTGAATTGTAAGCCAGCGGGCCAAGAACTCCCAGTTGCCGAAGTGCCCGGTCACGATGAATGCGCCGCGGCCGCCCTCCAGCGCTCGAGCAAGGTTCTCCTCGCCCTCGACCGTCGTGAGCGCGTCCACATCCCCCCGCGACAATTGTGGAAGCTTGAGGAACTCGGCGCCGCACTCGCCGAAATGGCGGAACACCGAGCGAGCCATCTGCTCCCGCTCCGTCGCCGTCTGTTCTGGGTAGATGAGCTCCAGGTTCTTGTACGCCACGCGGCGATAGCGGCCGAGAACGGCGTACAGGAGGCGACCAATGAGGCGCCCCACGGCGCGGGCCGCGGGGAGCGGGAGCGCCCGCATGGGCCGCACGAAGAGCCACATAGCGACGCGGCCGGCCACGCGCTCGGCCCGTTTTCGCACCCCGGTTCGCTGCGTCTCCGGCGGAAGAGGAACTGGAATTGTCATAAAAGCCTATCGCCGTCCGTCTGCGGCCCTAGCCCGCCGTTTACTTCGCCGATGGCCGGCACACTTTGACGCAGCGCGGACAGAAGCTCGGCCTGCCGGTCCACCTGCATCTCGACGCGAAGCGCAATCAGCGGCACGCTGCACGTGGCCGGGAGCTTTACGGCGTCCTTCTCCGTCGTCACGATCGCATCCGCTCCCTCCTCAATCGCGACTCGCTGCACGGCGGCGAGCTCTTCCGCGGACAACGAATGGTGGTCGGCGAAGCGGAACGTACGCGCCAGCACCGCGCCCAACGCCAACAGTTCGGTCTCAAACGATTCCGGATTGCCGATGGCGCTTATGGCGACCACTCGGCGGCTCCGAAGCCACTCCAGGCCGCTGGGCGCCTCCGCTGTGAGGCTGCGAAGCTCGACCGGCGCCAGATCCGCTGTAAACGTCGGTACGCCGGGCGCCAGCGACTCGATTTCGCGCGTCGCAGCGGCGACTGCCTCCGGCGTCGCACGCCTCGCGTTTGTCAGCAGGACGATCCCCGCGCGGCGCAGATTCCGCTTGGGCTCGCGCAGCATGCCGCGCGGCACGGTCCAGCCGTTGTCGAATGGTGCGCATGCATTGAGCAGGACGATGTTGAGATCGCGGTGCAGTCTCCAGTGCTGCATCCCGTCGTCCATCACGATCACGTCCGGCCGGAACCGATCGTATAACATTCGACCGGTCCGAATACGGTCCCGGCCCACGCCGATCGGCACGCCCGGGAGGGTCTGCGCAAGCAGGTACGCCTCGTCGCCAGCCTGCCGCGCTGTGAGCAGTGTCCGCGATCCGTCCGAAGCGAGCGCGCAGCCGTGCTCGTACTCTCCGCCGTAGCCGCGAATGATCACCCCTACTCGCGCGCCGCTCCGGGCGATCAGGCGGACGAGCCATTGCGTCGTCGGCGTCTTGCCCGTGCCCCCCGTCGTGAGGTTCCCTA
>DATGJU010000142.1:0-5957 GCA_035295045.1 Chthonomonadaceae bacterium | reverse complement strand
GTGCTCTTACCGCTGCCGTTCGGGCCGAGGAAGCCGAAGATGCTGCCCTTGCGCACCGTGAACGAGAGATCGTCCACCGCCGTGAAGTCGCCGAACCGCTTCGTCAGCCCCCGCGCCTCGATCGCCGCCCCGTCACTCATCCATTCCAACCTCCCGCCGCCAGCCCCATACGAGCAACCCGGCACCGTTCCCAGCCCGTACGGGAGTCAGAGGGGCCGGCAACCAGTTACCAGGCTGCGCCCCCCGGCCCCCAATTCTGGGGGAGTCATTCGGGCCAGGAACGAGGAACCAGCTACCAGCTACCACGCCACTCCGCCAAGCGATCGGACGGTCGCGAACATCCCGGCGCGGATCGCCGGGTCGGCCTTGACAAGGCGCAAACGGGCCGCGAAGACCTGCTTTCCGCGCTCGTCCGGCGTCTGGAGGTTGACCGGCGTGAACTCGCCCTGCGTGGCGATGCTTTCGACCACGGCCGGCACGTCGCTCGCGATGCCATCCACGCGCAGGGCGGCCGGCGCGCCGACGCGAACGCGCGCAAGGCTGCTCTCCGGAACGTAGACGCGGATCCAGATGTCGCTCTGGCTGGCCAGCCGCGCGACCGGCGTTTCGGCGCGGACCAGGTCGCCGTCCGCCACCAGGATGCGCTCGATCGTGCCGGCCCTGGGAGCGCGCACCTCCCGCTCGCCCGCGTCGATCCGGGCCGAGCGGGCCTGCGCCGCCGCCGCCCGCGCCGCGTCGCGCGCTGCCGCGATCTCCTCGCGCCGGCTTCCCGCGCGCAGCTCATCCAGCTTCGCCTGCGCCTGGCCAAGGTGCGCTTCGGCAGCCTGGATGTCTTCCGGCCGCGAGCCGTTTGCAAGAAGGGCAAGCTGCTGCCGGGCCGCCGCCAGCGCGCCGCGCGCGCTCTGGATGTCCTCCCTGCGCGTGCCGGCCAGCGCCAGGTCGAGGGCGGCGCGCGCCTGGCGGTAGCCCTCGCGCGCCTGGTCCAGCTCCTCCTTCGGCGTCCCAAGCTCGGCCCGTTTGAGCGCCTCCTGGGCCTCGGCCGTCCGGGCATGCGCCGTCTGCAAATCCGAGCGGACGCGGTCCAGGTGCTGGCGCGAGTCGGCGTCCTGCAGGTAGAGCGAGCGCGTCCGGTTGTACTCGATCGTCGCCAGGTTCTCCGCGGCGGCCGCCGCGTCGTACCGGGCTCGGAACTCGGCGCGCTCCTCCGGAGTCAGCCCGCGCTCCGACTGCGCGAGGCGAGAGGCGGCAGCCCTCTCCGCGGCGCGCGCTTCCGCGATCTCCTGCGGACGCGGCCCGGCCAGCGCCTTGCGGTACTCCGCCGCGGCCTGGTCCACGCGCGCCCGCGCCACCGCGATGTCCTCCTTCCGCGAGCCGTGGCGCAGCTTCTCCAGTGCGGCGCGGGCCTCGGCGACCGCTGCCGCCTGCGCCTCGATCTCCTGGATGCGCGGACCGTTTTGCGCCTGCTCCGCCGCCGCCTTCGCCTGGTCCGCCCTCGCGGCCGCCGCGTCGCGATCGGCCTCGGCCGGCCTTGCCTCGAGCGCCAGAATCAGATCGCCCTGCCGGACGGCATCGCCCTCGCGGACCTTGATCGCCGCGACCCGGCCGGCGATCCGCGAGGCGATCTCCGTCGGCTGACTCTCGAAGAAGCCGGACAGTGTGCTCCGCTCGCGCGCCCGCTGCCGCTCCACGTACCACCCTCCGACGCCGAGCGCCGCGACGATGGCCACTGGTATCAGGAATCGCAGGTTCGGTGCAGGCATCGTGCCTCCCATAATGCGCCCAATGGCTCTCCCGGTCATAGTGGACGTAGTGGGCAGAGTGGACGCAGTGGAGATTGTGGACACCGTGGACGCCGAGAGCCCGACGCTTCATCCTCGTGCTGTCTCACCTCATCGCCTCATCACCTCATCACCCCATCACTGTCCCGCTCACCGCCTCGAAGCCCTCCGCCTCCCCCACCGTTTCACCTCATCACCTCATCACGCCATCACTCCCCCGCTCCGCCGTCCGCGCGCATCCCCCGCAGGAATATCTCCAGGTGCGCGTCCAGCAGCGCCTCGCCGTCCACGGCGAGCGCGTTGGGCTGGGGAAGGATGACCTGCGCGATCTTGGCCAGGACGAGCGGCCCGATAAAGCTGCGCGCGGCGAGGCCGGGATCGACACGGCGGAGCGTGCCCGCGTCCATCTGCGCGGCAAGGTACCGGCTCAGGAACTCCAATCCGCGCCGCGGGCCGATCTCGATGCAGGTGTTCGCAAGCGCCGGCCGCCGGACCGCCTCGCCGACCAGGAGGCGGACGAACGCGGCCATCGACGGGCTTTGCATCATCTGCAGGTAGGCCGTGCCGGCCTTTCGCAGCGCGGTCTCCGGCGGGAGCGCGTGGAACTCCTTCTCGTGCGCGATGAGCTGCAGCAGCGGGGCGTGCCGCTCGAGCGCGGCGTGGAGCAGCGCCTCTTTGTCCTTGAAGTAGTGGTAGATGAGGCCCGGCGAGCCTATGCCCGCGGCGCGCGCGATGTCGCGATTGGTGGCGGCGGCGTACCCCTTTGTCGAGAACGCCTCCAGCGCCCCGTCGAGAATTTGCGTGCGGCGCTCCTCGAACTCCTTTTCGTCCCGTTTCGGCATGCGATCTCCGTTAATTGACCAGTCAATCAACATTATGGCGCGCGATCCGCCTGCTGTCAACGGTTTTCAGGTATACTCGCTCCAATCATGGCTCCGGGAGTTGGAATGGGCGCGGGCAGTAACGAGAAAACGGGCGCGGCGGGCCGGATTCGTATCGGAACGCGCGGCAGCCTGCTCTCGCGAACGCAGACCGACTGGGCGGCGGAGCTTATCCGGCGCGCAAACCCCGGCCTCACCATTGAAATCCAGGTTATACAGACAACTGGCGATCTCAGTCGAGACATTCCCTTCGCGGCCGTCGGCACGAAGGGAATGTTTGTCAAGGAGATCGAGCAGGCGCTGCTGGACGGGGCGATCGACGTCGGCGTGCACAGCCTGAAGGATATGCCGAGCGAGCTGCCGGCAGGCCTTGAGCTCGCCTGCGTGCCGCCGCGCGAAGATCCGCTCGACGCCCTCCTGGCGCGCGAATCGACCCCGCTGGACCGGCTTGCGCAGGGCGCCGTGGTGGGCACGAGCAGCACGCGGCGGGCCGCGCAGCTTCGTGCCTACCGGCCGGACCTGCGGATCCAGGAGCTGCGCGGCAACCTGGACACGCGAATCCGCAAGCTGGACGATAGCCGGTACGATGCGATCCTCCTGGCCGCGGCCGGGCTGCGGCGGCTCGGCTGGGCGGAGCGGATCACGGAGTTGATCGCGCCGTCAGTCTGCGTTCCCGCCGCCGGGCAGGGCGCGCTGGCGCTGGAGACGCGGACTGGAGACGCGACCACGCTGGCGCTTCTCCAGCCCGTTCACGATGCCGACGCCGCCGACGCGGTCGCGGCCGAGCGGGCGTTCCTGAGGGCGCTTGGCGGCGGATGCAGCGTTCCCGCGGGCGCGTACGCGGCGCTCCACGGCGGCGACGTGCGGCTCCTCGCGATGATCGCCGCGCCTGACGGCTCGCGCGTCGTGCGCGCGGAGGAGACGGGCCCGCGGTCCGACGCAGCCGCCCTCGGCGCCCGCGTCGCCGACCGTCTCCTGCGAGAAGGCGGGCGGGAGATGCTGCAGGGGTAGGGCGGGGGTTGGGTTTTTAGGTATTCGGGTTTTCAGGTATTCGGGTATTTGGTACCGGGCGCGAGTCCGCCTGAGCACCTGAACACCTGAAGACCCGAACACCTGAAGACCCCGGGTATCTGCGTGCCACTCTTCAGGGCGGTGCCATTGGCGGACGTTAGCGTCGATTTTCTGGTGATTGGGAGCGGGCTGGCGGGGCTTACTTACGCGCTCCGCGTGGCGCCGCACGGCTCCGTCGCGCTGCTGACGAAGAAGACACGGACCGACGCGAACAGCAGCTGGGCGCAGGGCGGCATCGCGGGCGTGCTGGCGGACGACGACTCGTTCGAGCTGCACAAGCAGGACACTCTCGTGGCCGGCGCGGGGCTGTGCAACGAGGAGGCGGTCGCGGTCCTCGTCCACGAGGGGCCGGAGCGCATCCGGGACCTGATCAAGCTCGGCGCATCGTTCAACCGCGAGCTGGACGCGCAGGGGCAGAACGTGCTCTCGCTCGGCCGCGAGGGCGGGCATTCGCGCAACAGGATCGTCCACACCGCCGACTATACGGGATGGGAGTGCGAGCGGACCCTCCTGGACGCCGTGAAGGCGCGTCCGGAGATCGCGGTGTACGAGCACTACTTCGTCACCGACTTGGAGATCGCCACGGGGCCTGACGGTCCTGCATGCCTGGGCGCGAATGCGCTCGACGTCGAGACCGGCGAAATCCAGGCTTTCCGCGCGCGCGCTACGCTGCTGGCTACGGGCGGCTGCGGCCAGGTCTATCTCCACACGACCAACCCGCCGGTGGCGACGGGAGACGGCGTGGCGATGGCGTGGCGGGCCGGCGCGGCAGTGGCGAACATGGAGTTCATCCAGTTCCACCCTACGACGCTGTTCCACCCGGACGCCCGCGCCTTTCTGATCACGGAGGCGCTCCGCGGCGAGGGCGGCATTCTGCGGCACGAGGATGGCGAGCGGTTCATGGATCGGTACCACCCGCTCGCGGAGCTTGCGCCGCGCGACATCGTGGCCCGCGCCATCGTAAGCGAGATGAAGCGGCGCAGCGTATCGCACGTGGTGCTGGACGTGACGCACCTCGACCCGGAGTTCCTGCGGTCGCACTTCCCGACGGTCTACGAGCGGTGCCTCAGCGTCGGCATCGACATCACGCGGACGCCGATTCCGATCGTTCCGGCGCAGCACTACCAGTGCGGCGGCGTCGTGACCGACCTGCACGGCGCGACCGGCATCGCGCGGCTCTACGCTGCCGGCGAGGCAGCGATGACGGGGGTACACGGCGCGAACCGGCTCGCCTCCAACTCGCTGCTAGAGGCGATGGTCTTCGGCCAGCGCGCCGCCGACCATTCGCTGGTCTTCAGCCCTCGCACCCGCTTCCCGCAGTCGGACCTACCCCCAACCCTCTCCGGCGAGCGGGACCTACCCCCAAACCCCTCCCGCAAGCGGGAAGGGGCGATTCTGGATTCTCCCCCTTCCCGCTTGCGGGAAGGGGGCCGGGGGGTTAGGTTCGGGGAGGGGACGCCCGATTTTCGAGAGGGGGCCGGGGGATCAGGCGCCATTGTGGGACGCGCAGATATCCGGCGTGCGGCGCAGGAGCTGATGGCGCGGGCGGCCGGGATCGTGCGCACGACAGAGGAGCTGGAGGCGGCGCGCGCGCAGATGCGTGTCTTTCTGGAGCGGCTCAATGCCGAGCCGGCGTGCAGCGTGGAGGACTGGGAGGCGCTTAACGCGGTCCAGGTCGGCCTGCTGATCGTCGAGTCGGCGCTGCAGCGTCACGAGAGCCGCGGACTGCACTACACGCTGGACTATCCGGAGCCCGTCGAGAGTGAGCGGCACGATACGGTGCTGCGATCTTGGCTGCCAGTAAGCGACGGGCGGTGACCGATGACGCGCTTCAATGGCCGATAATCTCGATCCCGGGCTACGCCGGTACACGATGTCACGCGTCCGTGACCGCAACACGACCACCGAAATGTTCGTTCGCTCTCTTCTTCATCGCATGGGCTATCGCTTTCGGCTTCACCGGCGGGATCTTCCCGGAAAGCCGGACATCGTATTACCAAAGTACAAGACCGCGATTTTCGTTCACGGGTGTTTCTGGCACCAGCACCCTGGTTGCAGGAAGGCCGTGATACCCGCGGCGAATAGGGCATATTGGTCGGCGAAGCTTGCTCGCAACGTTGCCCGTGACGCGCGGGTACGTGCTGAACTCCAACTTGCCGGATGGAAAATGGTGATTGTTTGGGGCTGCGAAGTGGGCGCCCGTCGCGCAGATATTCTCGCCGCCGCC
>DATGJU010000141.1:0-3415 GCA_035295045.1 Chthonomonadaceae bacterium | reverse complement strand
GGGCACGGCACGATGGTGGCGGGTATTATCGCGAGGCTCGCCCCGCAGGCGCAGATCATGCCGATTCGCGTTTTGACCGGCGACGGGACGGGGACGCTCTTCGATCTCGTTCAGGGCATCCACTTCGCGCTCAACCACGGGGCGCGCGTGGTCAACATGAGCTTCGGCTGTTCCGGCCACTCCAGCGCGCTGAACGACGTGCTGGACGAGGCGGCGCGCGATGGGATCGTCCTCGTCGCGTCGGCGGGCAACGACAACGTAAACCAGCCGCTCACGCCTGCATTCGGCCGCGGAGCGATTGCGGTCGCCTCGGTCGAGGCGGACAACACCAAGAGCCTCTACTCCAATTTCGGCTCGTATATCGACGTGGCCGCGCCCGGTTCCGGCGTCCAGAGCACCTATTGGGACGGCGGCTACGCCACCTGGTCCGGCACGTCGTTCGCGGCGCCTTTCGTCGCGGCCGAGGCGGCTCTCATGCTGTCCAATCTGCCATCCCTGAAGGCCGAGTCGGTCGTGAGCATCATCCGCAAGACGGCCCACTCGGTCGACAACGTCAATCCTCTCTACAAGGGCCTGCTCGGCAACGGTATCATCGACATCGAATCCGCGGTTACCACGACGCTCCACTGATCGAGCGCTGCTCGCGAATTGAGCTTTGAGCCAGGCAAACTTATTTTGCCTGGCTCTGTATTTTTCGTACCTCCGCCGCCTCTTCTTCTTTGAAACGCAACACCGCGCTTCCGTCGCTCTATCCGTTCCATAGCATTTTGGGTCGCGGAATCGGCGAAACGGTTTCGAAGGAGATGAACATGCAAGACCCAAGCTGCGCCGCCGCGCCGCAGGCACTGGCGATTCCCGGTCCGGCACGCGCTGCGCGCCGGTTCGCCGCGCATTGCCTGTCCGCGTTTACCGTGGCGGCGCTACTATCCGCGTGCGCCCTGAGCCGTCCCGCTGCGGCGCAGGGCGCCGCGGGCAAGATCGTATTCGAGTCTTCCGAGGCGACAGGCGCCAGCAGCGGGTCCCGCTCGCGCATCGGCGTTATGAATGCCGACGGCTCCAACCCGATCACCCTCACCAACACGGCGAAGAGCCACTTCGACGACTGGAATCCCGCCTTCAACCGAACCGGCTCCAAGATCGCGTTCCTGTCCGACCGGACCAGCGTCGATGAGATCTACGTGATGAACTCGGACGGCAGCAATCAGGTGCAGATCTCGAAAAACTCGTCCAGCAAGCAGGTGATGGCCTTCAGCCAGCCCGTATTCAGTCCGGACGGCTCAAAGATCGCATACTCTGCCATAGCCATCGGCGTTCCGAACGCCGTCTGGGACATCTACGTGATGAATGCCGACGGCTCGTTCGTCACGAAGGTCACGAACTCCGTACCGGGAACGGGTGGCGACCTCTCCGCAGTGTTTACCCCGGATGGCGCGAAAATCGTCTTCGAGCAGACGAATCCCGCTATCAACGGCTTCAATCTCTGCAAGATGGATCCGAGCGGCTCGGATCAGGTCGTGCTCGCGTCGCTGCCGGGCAGCTCGAGCGGCCCCACGATCAGTCCGGACGGATCCAAGATCGTGGTGATGGCAAACTGGCAGTTCATCCTGATGAACGCGGACGGATCGGGCCAGACGGTGATAATGAGCGATCCGACGGCCGGAGATCCCGTCTTCAGCCCCGATGGGACCAGGCTGGCCTTCGCAAAGGCGGACGCCACCGGAACCGAAGAGACGTTCACTGTGAGCCTCGACGGGTCCGGGCTGACGCAGCTCACTTTCGGCCCGGGAATCTCGCCGCCGTCCAGCATCGAGGGCAACGCGCCGGGCAATTGGGTCACCGGCTCCGCCGGCGCCCCGGCGCTCGCGTCACTTACGCTTTCGCCATCGACCGTGCAGCCGGGCGGCGGCACGCAGGGAACCGTCACGATCAGTCCGGCGGCGCCGGCGGGCGGCATCTCCGTGGCGTTGAGCGGCTCCTCAAGCGTGGCCGTCCCGGCCGGCATCACCATTCCAGCCGGGGCGACGAGCGCGTCCTTCCCGATCGGCGCGGCGTCCGTCACGTCGCTGACGATCGCGACCGTGACCGCAGCATTCGACGGCGCCTCCGTCAGCGCCACGCTGCAGATCAACCCCGCCGTTCAGGGCGACACCGTGACGGTAACACAGGCGGAGTACACGGTCTCGCAAAAGCAGCTTCGCGTCCAGGCGACGAGCACCAGCGCGTCGGCGACCCTTACCGTTTACGACGCGGCGACCGGCGCGACGATCGGCACGATGGCCATCGCGGGCGGCGGCAAGTACCAGCTTCAGACGACCTGGCCCACAGCCCCACAAAGCATCACTGTGAAGAGCAGCCTCGGCGGCTCGGCGACCCTGGGCGTAACGCTCAAATAACGGAAGGAAACGACAGATGAGAACGAATCGACTACTCGGCACGGCCGTTCTGGCTACGTTCCTGGGCCTTGGCGCCATCGCAAACCCGCACGCCGCTCTTGGCAGCGGAGGGAGCGGCGGCAGCGGCGGCGGAGGAAGCTCGACGATCACCACCTCGACGGTTGCGATGACATGCTTCCCCGGCACGTTCAACGGCGTCGTGCCGACCGGGAAGACCACGTTCAGCTACTCGAGCTCCGGCGCCTACAAGAGCATGACGATCTCTATCGACAACGTCAATGTCGCGGACGGCGACACGGTAGACGTCGAAGTGGACGAGGCCGTCCGCGTGTCCAACTGGATCGCGCACACCTACACGTGGCTTCCAATGACGATCAACCAGGGCCACGGCTCCCTCACCTGGAGCACCGCGAACGGCGACACGCCTCCGTTCTACATGCCGACGGCCGGGACCACGACCGTTACGATATGGGGCGATTACACCGTCTGGCCCGGCACGTACGAACTGGCCACCGGCTCGGAAGTGCTGTACGGCACCTTCGGCGCGCTTACGCGGGGCTAGCCGACAAAAATGCCGGACCGGTCCGCTCGGCGGACCGGTCCGGCCTGAGACCGTGCCGGCAATTCTCAAGGCGCGACAAAGGGAAACACCCTCCGGCCGCGGAACGGAGGACGACTTCGGCGGAGCCGCTTGGGCCGCGCAAGGAAACCACCTTCCGACCGCGGAATGGAGGCGGCGGCTGTCCGGCCCGGCGCGTAATCGCGCCGGGCTCGCTCGTCAGCGGCGCTGGACCTCTACCGGATCGTAGACATTGCGCGGCTCCGGGTCGCGAATGCTTGAAGAGGCGCTGGACGTATCGACGGAGGGTGTGGCTGCGGGCGCCGGCGGCTCCGTCGGAGTGGCGGGCGCGGCGTCAGTCTCGATAATGGTCGCGCTCGTTTCCGCGGGCGGCGCCTGAGATGCATGTATGGCCGGGTCGCGTTGCGTCTGGCGCAGCTCCGTACAGAGCAGCAGACCGAGG
>DATGJU010000140.1:0-19294 GCA_035295045.1 Chthonomonadaceae bacterium | reverse complement strand
GAACCAGGACTTCAGGCTCTCCGGCGGCTCATTCGTGTCCGGCAGTGAGTCGTACGGGAAAGCGGGCGGGCGGCCTGCCGTCTGCTGCGCCACGTGGCGGAGACCGTGGTAGAGCGCGCGCGGCCGGTCGGCGTCGTCCAGGTACGGGAGAATGTTCCCCATCGCGGTCAGGATCGTCAGGCCGGAAGCCCAGCCGGAGCTGGAGTTGCGCGTGCCGAACTCCGCTCCTGCCGCCAGCGCGACCGTATCGGGCGCGCCGCAGGCATGCAGGCCGATGAGCGCCTTCGCGATGATGAGCGACAGATTGCGCTTGAGGCCCTCCGAGAGTCGGGTGGAGAACCGCTCGGCCGGCGGCTCCGCCGGCGGCGCCATGTCCACGAAGATTTCGCCATCGTCTATACGCACGGGATAGGAGCGCACGTCGTCCGCCCACGGGTCGAAAGCGCCGCCGCTGGCCAGATCGAAACGGGCGTGGTGCCAGTGGCAGGTGAGGATTCCGCAGTCCACGGTGCCCTGGTGAAGCGGGAAGCCCATGTGCGGGCACCGATTATCGACTGCGAACAATTCGCCGCCATGGCGGAACAGCGCAACCGACTGCCCGTCCAGCTCGACGACGCGGCAGCCCTCCTCGGCGACCTCATCGAGCCGGCAGGCATGCGCAAACCGTCCCTGATAGTTACTGACGTCCTGCCCCTCGATTCCCCGCATTTCGCGCAGGCCGGACTCCGTTTCGACATTCACGGTATTCGACATCGTTAGTGTCCTCTCCGTATGAGTTGGTGGTTTCTCCTACGCGGTCGTCCGATACAAGCGGTAGATGCCATCAAAGACGGTCTCCGCGGGGCCGGTCATCTCGATCTCTGCGTGCGGCTGCCACGTGATCCTCAGCTCTCCGCCCCGACTCGCGACGATAACTGGCTCGCCTGGGGTGGCAAACCCCTTTTCGATAGCGGCGACCGCCACTGCGCAGGCGCCCGTTCCGCAGCCCCACGTCTCGCCCGCGCCGCGCTCCCAAATCCGCAGCCGGAGCCGCTGGGGGCCTTCGACTTTGCACCACATCAGGCTCGTGCGGTCGGGAAACAGCGGGTGGCACTCGACCTGGGGGCTGAGCGCCAGAAACGTCGCGTCGTCCGGCAGCGAGTTGACGAAGGCGATCGCGTGCGCAGTGCCGGTCGAGAGGGCCGAAATCGGGAGCGTAACGCCGTCGTCCAGCTCCAGCGGATAGTCCACCACCCTGGCCCGTGGGACTCGCATGGGGATGTCCGCCGGCTCGAAGCGCGGCTGGCCCATGGCCACGGTCACCGCCTCGATCACGCCGTCCGCGCCTCGGCGCGCGGTCGCGCCACGGCCCCCCGCGAGCGTCGCAATACGAAGCGTGTCGGACTGGACTATGCCGCGCTCAATGGCGTAGCGCGCGATGCAGCGGAGCCCGTTGCCGCACACGTCCGGCGTTCCGTCCGGATTGAACATCCGCATCCGAATGTCCGCCAGGTGCGTGCTTTCAAGCACCAGAAGGCCGTCCGCGCCGATGCCGGTGTGCCTGTCGCACAGCTCGAGCGCCAGTGTCGACCAGTCTGCCGCAGGGTCGGCACGCCCGTCGACCACGACAAAATCGTTGCCGACTCCCTCCATCTTCGTGAATCGGAGCTCGTCCGCCATCCCACCCCCGATCTCTGCCACGACTTCGCCGCCGGGCTTGCACACCCCTTCCATCCTTCACACTTCCTCGTGCAAAGACTCGGGTTCCCGTCACTAAGTGTACCCCTTTACCCCTATAACGATATAGCGGCGGATCTGAATGCAAAGCGGCCGGTCCGCCGATGCAACTGCATCGGCGGACCGGCCGCAACGAGACGCAAGCCCGATGGAAGCTAGCCCTTGAGCGCCTCCGCGCCACCGACGATCTCGGAAATCTCCCGCGTGATGCCGGCCTGCCGCGCGCGGTTGATGAAGAGCGTGAGCGTACCGATCATCTTGGCCGCGTTGTCCGTGGCGGAGCTCATCGCCGTCATCCGCGCGCCGTGCTCGCTGGCCGTCGCCTCCAGCAGCGCCTGGTAGACCTGGCCCTCGACATAGCGTGGCAGCAGGGCATCGAGCAGCACATCGGCGGCAGGCTCGAAGATGTACTCCTCCTGCAACTGGTCCGGCGGCGCATCCTCGACGGTCGGCGGCTGGATGGGCAGAAGCTGGACCTCCGTCGGCTTCTGGCTGATCGCCGAGAGGAACTTCGTGTAGACGAGCACCAGTTTGTCGATCTTCTCCGTCTCGAACTCCGTCCAGACCGCGCGCGTGATCCTCTTCGCCTCGTCGAAAGTGACACCTGTGTTGTTGAGGGTGAATTCCTCGCCGATGTTGAATCCACGGCGCCGGAAGAACTGGATGCCCTTGCGGCCGGCGAGGTAGAGCTTGACGCGGCTCTTATCGTACTCCTTGAGCAGCTCGGTCGCCCGGCGCAGGATCGCGGAGTTGTAGGAGCCGGCCAGTCCGCGGTCCGACGTGACCACCAGGAAGCCGATGTTCTGCGGCGGCCGCTGCGCCAGGAGGGGGTGCTGCACCTCCGCGCCCACCGCGCTGGAGAGGCTGGTCATCATCTCGCGCATCGTAGCAGCGTAGGGCCGCGCCGCGGTCACGCGGTCCTGCGCCCGCTTCAGCCGGGCGGCGGCGACCATCTTCATCGCCTTGGTGATCTGCTGAATATTCTGCGCGACCTTGCGACGCTGCCGCAACTGTCGAATCGTTGCCATGAGTCTCCCTTTGTAGCGGACCGCATCCGTCGTACCCCCAACCCCCTCCCGCAAGCGGGAAGGGGCTAGACGGCTCCCCCTTCCCTAGCGAGGAACGAGCGGCCAGGGAAGGGAGCGGGGGGTTAGGTCCGCACCGCCGAAAGCAGCGCGTCCACGAGAGCGTTGTCCGCGGCGGCGGGATCGCCCGGATACTGTTCGGCGATGCCGCGCGCAAACTGCTTGAACTCCTCGACAGAGACGCCGCGCCGGCCGTCGCGCTCCGACAGGTACGACGCGCCGACGACCGCGGAGCACTCCGCGCCAAACGTCGCGTCGCTGATCGAAGGCGTGTCGTTTCGGACGCACTCCACCATGTTGAGTATCTCGCCGTAGAACGAGGAGGGCCAGTGCTGCCACGTCGGGCCGCTTACCTCGATCCGGCGCGCCTCGCGATCGTACGAGTCGATCACCACGGCGTACCGACGGCTCTCCTCGCTCACGAAGAGGATCTTGCCGGTCGAACCGATGACCACGGTGTCCGGCGAGTCCCGATGGCTCCAGCTTCCTTCGACGTGCGCCGTCGTCCAGGCGAGCGTCTCAGGGTTTTCGAATCGGATCAAGATGTGCGCGTCGTCGTCCACCCGCACCTGCTGGAAACGGCCGTCGAGGATGCGGTTCGGCATGCGGATGCTCATTCCGAACGGCTCCGCGGCCTTCACGTAGGTCGGCCGCTTGTCCAGCCCGCTCACGTACCAGGAGGCGCCGATCGCGTGGATGCCGTTGTCGAGCAGCGCGCCGCCCCCGCCGTAGTCGGAGTTCCAGAAGCGGCCCGCGCCCTCCGGCCCGCCATGCGCAGTGGCCAGAAACATGAGCAGTGGCTCGCCGATGGCGCCCGAATCGACCAGCTTCTTGGCCGTGTACCAGTCGCGGTCCCACAACCAGTTCTCGTTATGCTGATACAGCTTGCCGGTGCGCTTGACCGTCTCGATCAGGCGCTGCGACTCCAGCCAGCTCCGCGAGATCGGCTTCTCGCACATCACGTTGATGCCGGCCTCCAGCGCCTGGATCGAGAGCGGCGCGTGGAGCATCGGCTGGGTGCAGATATCGACGAGGTCCGGCTTGATGGTAGCGATAACCTCGCTGATGTCGCCGACGACCTGGATCGCCTCGCGATCGCGCTCGATCCGCTCGACGGTCTCCTGGTCGCCGCGCTCCTCGGCCTGCTTGCGCCTGGCCTCCATCAGCTCGTGGTACCGCTTCTGAACCGCCTTCTGGGCCGCGGGGTCGGGATCGCAAAAGGCGACGAGCTGCGCCTGGGCTATGTCGGGATAGGCCGGAAGGTGCGCGCTACGGAAGATGTTGCCTGTGCCGACGGCCGCGATACGCACGCGCTGCGTTGGGTCCATGGGAGCTCGTTCTCCTGCTGCGGCCCTGCCAATCGCCGCGGCCCAAGTGTGCTGGGAGGCAGCGTCCAGCGCCGCTTCGCCGGTTGAATGCGGTCCTGGCTCCGGCAGAGCGGAGCTCGCGCCGGGCGGGCCTGGAGTTGAGGCGAGCATATGGCCGCCCGCGATTCTCGCTTCCAGGGCCGCAAGCAACTGGTCGGCTGTCTGCTCCACGGCCGCGTGCGGCGCCGGCCCGCGGGATGCGGCGACCTCGGCGCGGGCGCTGGCCTCATTCTGCAGGCCGGCGGTCTTGCTGCGCGCTCGCTCGAAGAGCACGTCCGCCTCGGACAGGCCCGCTTCGCCGCCGATAGTGCTGCCCGCGGAAGCCGCGAACCGCGCCCGAAGCTCGCGGGCCTGCTGCAGCAGGCGGGCCTCCTCGGCAGGCTGGCCAGTCTTTGCCGCCTCGGCTGCGGCGGCGAGCCGGGAAGCCAGGCCGCGCGCGTCCACCAGCTCGGCGGTGCGGCGATCGCGCTCGGCGCGCAGTTCCGCGGCGACGTCCGAGTGGGAGGCCTCCTCCGCGAGCGCGGCCTTGGTGTCCAGGTCCGCGATCTCGCGCTCGATCTTCGTCGCGGCCGCTTCCGCGCGATTCCGGTCCATTACGCTGCGGACCACGCTCTCGTGCAGCTCGCGAACGGCGTCCTGGATTCCGCGGATCGCGGCGCGCAGCTCGGTTTGCGGATCGCCGAATGGCCCGGAGTTGCTCATCGATGATTCCTGCGGCGCACTGCCCCGACAGTCCGTTACGGCGCGCCGGCTACGGCGTGAACTGTGCCTTGAAGGCCTCGATCGCCTTGACCAGCGCCGACTCGGTGTCCTTATCCAGATCCTTCGTGCGGCGGATCTTCTCCATGATGTCCGGGTAGTTCTCCGCCATGAACGGGTGGAACTGCGTCTCGAACTTCTGGATGTTGGCGACATCGACATCGTCCAGGAAGCCCTTGAAGCCCACGTAGATGATCGTGATCTGCTGCTCGACCGGCATCGGCTGGCCCTGCGGCTGCTTCAGGATTTCGACGAGGCGGGCTCCGCGATCGAGCTGCGCGCGGGTCGCGCGGTCGAGGTCCGACGCGAACTGCGAGAAGGCCTGTACCTCGCGGTACTGCGCCAGGTCGAGCTTGAGGCTCTTGGCAACCGCCTTCATGCCCTTGACCTGCGCGCTTCCGCCTACTCTGGAGACGGAAATGCCGACGTTGATGGCCGGGCGGACGCCGGAGAAGAACAGATCCGGCTCCAGGAATATCTGGCCGTCCGTAATCGAGATGACGTTGGTCGGAATGTAGGCGGAGACGTCGGACGCGAGGGTCTCGATGATCGGCAGCGCCGTCAGCGACCCGCCGGTTCCGGGCACCATCCGCACCTCGTTGCCGTCCGCGCCAAGTGCCTCAAGCGCCTTCGCGGCCTCCTTCGGGCCATCCTCGCCCTCGTACAGCTTGCCGTCCACTCCCACCTTCGTGTCGGCCGGCGCCCCCTTCGCGACAACGATGAAGTCCTCGCGGACCTTGGCGGCCCGCTCCAGCAGGCGGCTGTGGAGGTAGAAGACGTCACCGGGATAGGCCTCGCGGCCGGGCGGCCGGCGCAGCAGGAGCGATACCTGACGGTACGCGATGGCGTGTTTGGAGAGGTCGTCGTAGATAACCAGCGCGTGCTGGCCCTTGTCGCGGAAGTACTCGCCGATCGCGCAGCCGGTGTAGGGCGCGATGTACTGCATCGGGGCGGGATCCGATGCGGTGGCGGCGACGATGATCGTATACTCCATTGCGCCCGCGGCGTCGAGGGCGCGTTGGACGTTGGAGACGGTGCTGGCCTTCTGGCCTACCGCGACGTAGATGCAGACGACGCCGTCCGGTGTGCCCCAGTTGGCCTTCTGGTTGATGATGGTGTCGAGAGCGATGGCCGTCTTGCCGATTCCGCGGTCGCCGATGATCAGCTCGCGCTGGCCGCGGCCGATCGGCACCAGCGAGTCGATGGCCTTCAGTCCGGTCTGGAGCGGCTGCTTCACCGGCTGGCGATCCACGACGCCGGGCGCGCGCGACTCGATGAACGCCGACTCGTTCGTAACGATCGGCCCCTTGCCGTCGAGCGGGTCTCCGGAGGCGCTGACGACGCGGCCGAGCATCGACGGTCCGACGGGCACCTCGATGATGCGCCCGGTGCGTTTGACTGTCGTGCCCTCACGAATCTCCAGATCCGGCCCGAGGATTACCGCGGCCACGTTGTCCTCTTCGAGGTTGAGCGCGATGGCGCGGATTACGGCGCCCTGCGAGTCCGTGATCGGGTTGCCCTTATCGTCGAGAAACTCCAGCAGCTCGGAGACCATGCAATCCCTGAGGCCGTAGACGCGCGCGATGCCGTCGCCGACCTGTAGCACCGTCCCTACGCCGACCTCTTCGATCTCGCGCGTGTAGGACTGCAGCTCCCGCTCGATGATCGAGGTTATCTCTTCCGGTCTGATTGCCATACCTGATTCGCTCCATCTGTGAATTCGGTAATCGGCATTCGGCACTCGGAAAACGCATCCACGAATGGCGACTGCCGATTGCCGGCTGCCTTCCTACGCCTCCTGCAAGAGTTGCTCGCGCAGGCGCTCCAGGGTGCCGCGAACGCTGCCGTCGATGATCGTGTCGTGCATGCGGACCACCACGCCGCCCAAAATCGAAGGGTCTACGTCGACCGTCAGATCGACGTGTTCGCCGGTGCGCTTCGAGAGGCTCTCCGTCAACTGTTCGCGCTCCTCCGCCGTCGGTTCCAGTGCGAACGTCGCCTGCGCGCGGACGAGATGCTTCGAGGCGTCCGAGAGCTGCTGCACCTCCAGGCGGACCAGGCTCAGAATATCCTCGCGCCGCTTATCGACGAGCAGGCGGAGAAATGACAGCGTTAGCGGGTCGATGAAGGCTCCGACAAGCGTGCTGATCAGCTCACGCTTCTTGCCGGTCGGCACGACCTTGCTGCTCCACATCTGATCCAGCGCCGGCGTCTGGTCCATGAAGCTGACGACGGTATTCAGGTCGCTCGTAACCGTGTCGAGCTTATCGGCCCGCTCGGCGGTGGCGAAGAGTGCGGTCGCATAACGGCGCGCCGCGCGAAGGTCGCGCTCCCCGGCCATTGGCTATGCCCCTCCCTGGTCGAGCCTGCGGCCCGGCGCCGAAGTTACCGCCTGCGCGATAAAGTCGCCGATGAGCTTTCGCTGGACCGGCTCGTCGGTCACCTTGCGCACGGCCGACTCCGCGGAATCGAGGGCAGTCCGCACAAGCTGCTGCCGGAAGAGTATGCGCTGCCGCGTCCGCTCGCGCGCCAGCTCCTCGTCGGCGCGCCTCCGGATCGCCTGCGCAAGTTGCTCCGCCTCGGCAATGATCTCCGCCTGCGCCGCGTCGGCCTCGCGCACGGCGACGGCCATGCGCTCCCGGGCCTCCTCTTCGATGCGCTCCAGACGCGCGGCGTAGTCGCTGCGCAGCTTTTGCACGTCCGCTATGGCCGTGTCGACCTGCTGCTTGTTCGTTGCGATACGGCCCTCGCGCTCGTCCAGCACCTTGCGGTAGTGCGGGACGCTAAGGTAGGGCACCGGCAGGCGCAGCACGACTAACACGATGATCGCAAAACCGACGACGACCGCGATGAAGATCTTCGGGTCTTCAATCTTGAAGGGCAGCCACTCGACGGCTTCCATTAAGAGCGCAAGCAATTCCGGTCTCCCAGTGCGCTAGATGCGCGAGGCCACACCCGATTCGACCGCCCTCTTAAGCGCAGGGCCGTCGACGGCCCTGCCGAGCGCCTTGTCAACAGCGCCCAGCGCAATCGCGACGGTGCGGTCGCGCAGGCTGACAAACGCCTCCGACCGCTCGCGCTCCATCGCCTGTACGCCCTGCTGCAGCGCCGCCTCCGCATGCGCGCGGGCCTCGCCGAGGATGCGCTCGCGCTCGGACTGCGCATCCTTGATGGCCTGCTGAATGTGCGTGCGGGCCTCGCTCTCGATCCTCACGATGCGCGCCTGATACTCGGCCCTCAGGGCCTCCATCTCGTGACGCATCGCCTCCACAGAATCGTGCGCTTCTTTGATGCCCTGGTCGCGCTTCGCGAGATGCGCCAGCATCGGCTTCCAGAAGACCTGATTCATCACAATTACCAGAATGATGAACAGGGCCATCTGGAGAAGACAGTATCTCCAGTCGAATGCCAGGCTTTTGACTATGGATTCCATAGCGATCGATCCGTTTCGATGTTATCGTTCAAGCGACGCCGGAAGGGCTGCTACCCGCGGCGAAAGCGCGGATGGCATCGCCCTGGGTCCGAGTGCCGGCGCACGCCCACCGGCGCGAACCAGGCTGCGCGCGACGGCGCCGGGTCGTTCACCGGTCCGGGAAGGGCGCTCGCGGTCAGGGTCCCGCCTATCCGCCCGCGCGGGGCGCGGCGGCCGAGACTTTCTGCTGCTCCAGCTCCATCACCTTCGCGGTGTCGGGCAGCTTCCCGGAGAGAAGGAAGAAGACCAGCAGGGCGAAGATAACGAGGGACTCGATAAAGGCGAAGGCCAGGATCATGACCGTCTGAAGCTGGGAGACAAGCTCCGGCTGGCGGGCCATCCCCTCGAGCGCCGCGGAGGCCGCCTTGCCCTGTCCGAGGGCCGCGGAGAGGACCGCAACAGGAACGCCGAATCCGACGGCAAGCGCAAGCGCCATGAAGTAATTCATCGAACACTCATCCTTTCTCGAACCGTGCGTTCGAGCCGTGTATCGTCCCGGCAAGGTCGCCGGAGACCAAGCTGTGTCAAATCACGCTAATGCGCGACCGGATGTGCGTGCACCTCGCCGGCGTCGCCATGGTCCGCATGGTCGTCGCCATGACCGTGCTGGGTCATGAGCGAAAGGTAGATGCAGGTCAGGATCGAAAAGACCAGCGCCTGCACGAGCGAGGTCAGCAGAGCCAGGAACAGGATCGGCAGCTGCAGCGGGATCCAGCCGGCCGCGCTGCCCGCCAATGTCCCGGCCAGACCGGCGAGCACGATCAGGATCACGTCCTCGCCGAAGATGTTGCCGAAGAGACGGACGGCAAGCGTGAAGGGCTTGATGATCTCCGAGATCATCTCGATCGGCCCGATGAGCCAGAAGAGCTCCGGGAACTTGCCGCCGCCCACGCCGAGCGAGGGACCCATGAAGTGGCGCAGGTATCCGCCAATGCCCTGCGCTCGGATTCCCCAATACTGCACGTAGATGAACACCACGACGCCGAGCGCGAGGGTGAACGAGATGTTGCTCGTCGGCGAATGAAAGCCCGGTATCAGGCCTGCCAGGTTCATCAACAGGATGAACAGGAAGATCGTGCCGACGAGCGGAACGTGCCGCTCGCCGCCCGGCCCGATCGTGTTCACGGTGAAGTCCCGAAGCTGCTCCGCCAGCCACTCGCCGAAGTTCGAGAACCCCTTCGGCACATCGTGCAGCTTACGCGTGAAGGCGGCGCCCAGAATCACCATGAATACCGCGGTGAACACCGCGTTGGCGAACAGCAGGGGCGCCGGCGGTACCTCTCCCGCGTGCCGCTCCTCCTTCTCCTCCTGCTGCGCGAACCGCCGCATGTTCCCGCCGGGCGCGCCGTGTTCTGCCTGGGCGATGCGGAATGGCTGGAGCCTGGCAGGCACGTGTCCCCTTAACTCCGGCATCTCATCAAGCTCCTTCGTGTACGACCAGCGCCGGCGTCGCCGCAGTGGCCTCTGCGCCGCTGATCTCGGCCGTCTCCGGCCCGACGACCGTGGCGCGCATCGCCAGGATCCGCGCCAGGCGCGGATTGGCCTGCACGAGCGCGCGGCCCAGGTGCTCCGCCGTGATAACTGCGGGAACAAGCGCGCATCCGGCGAACGCGGCGAAGCCTGCCGCGGCGCCCATTCGAGCCGCGAAATAGAGAGCGACTGCGTAGAACGGCAGCTTGAGCACGAGCAGGGCTTGAAGCAGCGCCGTCGCGCGGGCCGTTGCTCCCCTGTGGAACAGCGCGGGCACGCAGACCTTCAGGCTAAAGAGACTGAACAGCGAGACCAGCGCGCCCAGCGCGTAGCCTGCAGCCCAGGTCCGATGGCCGCCGAGAGCCAGGCCCAGGGCCAGCACCGTCGCCACGGTCACACTGTGAAAAAAAGTACGAAGTGTCTGATTGTGAAGTCTAATCATAAAGGTGTTGGAAAAATGCGAGCAGCCACACTCTATTATGTCACAGATGGGCGTCCGCTCGGCAACGGCCGGACAGATTCCGGCGAATCAGCGACCCACCCGCGTCAACACAGGCTGGTGCTCTCGCGCTAGGCCTTGTTTCGATACCGGGCTGGAGCGGGCTTTCAACGGATCTGCTTCAGCACGCGCTGCAGTGATAAAACGCCGATGATAAAGCCCAGGACCGTCCCCGCAAATGCGAAAATGCCGATCTTGGTGTGCATCCTCTGGTCGAGCCACCATCCGGCAACTCCCAGCACCAGCACCGGCGTAACGAATGTGCTGGCCGCTGTCGCCGCTATCGCCGCCTTGCGATAAGAGCCCGGCTTCGGACCGCCCGCGGCCGGCGTCCCCGGTTTGGGCGGCAGCTTCACTTCGATCCGCGGCGCGTCGGGCAGCTCGGTCGATGGCGGAGGCGCGGGGAAGCGCTCTGCAGGATCGTCGTCGCGCTTGTCTCTATTCGCCATTGCGCCGATACTCCGCCGCGTCGCGCCGAACTTGCGCGCCCGGTTCCGGGTCCGCGTAGACGGCGCCGCTCGTTACGGCTCCGCGGACTCCTCCTTCTCGAAAAACTCCGCATGGAGCGCGCGAACCGCCCGGTTGATCTCGCTCTCCGAGATCAGGCACGAAACCGACATCTCTGTGTCCGCGGTCTGATAGACCGGGATCCGAGCCTCGGCGAGCGCATCGAATATGCGCGACATCACGCCGGGCACCTTGCGGTACCGCGACGCGATCACCGAGACGATCGTGCAGTTCTCCACAACGCTCGCCGGCACGTCCACGACGCGGACGCGCTTCTCGACCGCCTTCAGCAGCGGCCGCTGTACGCTGTACGCCAGGTCCAGCCCGTCCGAAAACTTGAATATGTAGTAGTTGGCGAACTTGCCTTCGCTGTCCGGCTCATCCAGTTCGGCCGGGACCACCATCCCGTCCAGCAGGTCGCGCGCGACAGGATACTGCGACCGGGGCACGCAGAACGAGAGCGCGGCATTGCTGAAGGTCACCAGGAAGATGCTGACGCCTGCGCGGGCCATCATACGGTAGACTTCGCGCTCGATGAGCGGCTTGTGCGCTTCGCTATCGATCTCCAGCCGGATGTAGACCAGCTTGCCCGTGTGCGTGATTCCGGTAACGCGTTTCGCCGCCGCCTCCTCCTCGCCATAACCCGTGATCCGGGTGCCCGGCGCATCGGAAAACGTGGACTTCACCCAGAGCGGGATGTTATGGTCCATTGCAATCTCAGCTGCTCGAGGATGCACCACTTTGGCGCCCTGGTGCGCGATCTCCGCGACCTCCTGGTAGGTACAGATATCGAGCGTCCGCGCCGCCGGAACGAGGTCGGGATCGGCCGTCTTGACTCCGTCCACGTCGGTGAATATCTCGACGCCGACCGCGTTAAGCGCCGCGCCGAGCGCCGAAGCCGTCGTGTCGCTGCCGCCGCGGCCCAGCGTTGTGATCGCGCCGTGCTCGTACTCGTCGGTCGGCTCCGTGATGCCCTGGAAGCCGCAGACTACCGGAACGTATCCCTCCTGCAGCAATCGGTGGATATAGTGCGGCCGGATTTCGTGGATGCGCGCGTTGCCGAACTCCGGATCGGTGATGATGCCCGCCTGGCCGCCGGAGAGCGCAATCGCGCGGCAGCCGAGCGTCTGCAGCGTGTGCGCGAAGACCACGGTCGAAATGATCTCGCCGCAGGCCATCATCATGTCCATCTCGCGCGGCGCCGGCGGCACCTGCGGATCGATGTCCTTCAGCACCTTGACCAACGTATCGGTCGCGTAGGGAGCGCCCGCCCTGCCGATCGCAGATACGACTACTACCGGCAGATAGCCGGCCTCGCGGGCCTGGATCACCTTGCGCGCGGCGAGCATGCGGTGCTCGTGCCGGTCCACCGACGTACCGCCAAATTTCTGGACGAGTATTTTCACGGCGCGTCCTCCGCCTCGATGCTGCTCTCGTGCACGGAGGCCGCGTCGAGGTGAAACTTCGCGCGAAGGCAGTCGAGCGCGTCCGCCAGCTTGCCGGCTTCGAGCAGGCACTGAACGGAGTCGTGCGAGTCGCCGATCTCGTGGATCTGCGCGCCGGCCTCGAATAGCGCGTCCGCAATCATGATGATGACGCCGTGCAGGTCCCGCATGCTCGCGGCGCGGACCGCAACGAGTCCGAGGTCCCGCCGCGTTGCAACGTGAACGTCGAGCGGCTGCAGCGCCTCATGCGCCCGCTGGAGGTCCTTGCCGGCGAGCGCCATAGTGAGGCGGGTACGATGCAGCTTGATGAGGAAGACGGGAACGTCGGCGCGCGCGAGGAGGCGAAAAACCTGGAGAATACGATCGGACCGCCCAGCTTCGTCGCCGGTATTGATCGCCAGATGCGCAACGTCGCGTATTACCGTCAATCCGGATACGCCCCGCTCGCGCTCGAACGAAACGTTCGGGGAGCTGCTTTTCCAGGCCTGGATGTCCATTGTGGTCTGCCGAGGTTCCGCGAACTGTCGCTCTAAACGGGTTTCCGGCCCCCGCGCCGGTACTTTGTGAATTGTTTCTCAATCCAGTATAACACAACAAGTTTGCGGTGTCAACGCGATTCCTGACGGACAATCAAGTTTTTTGCCGTCAACATGTCGCGCCATATGATACAATGCGGTGATGACTGCGTTGGGGCGCCGCTGCCCCGCTGTGAGACGCGTGCGCAGGCCGGAACAGGACGAGACCGCCGCCCCGCCGCGTGAAACTCGAGACACATTCGATGTAACCGCTAATCACGCTACGGACACCTTGAAGAGAACGCAAATCTACAAATCCGCGCCCGTACGGGCGCATCGCTTTCCGACCCCGGCCCGATCCGCCTGAAGCGCTCCGGACGGGGCCGCCATACTGGAGATCGGCCATGCCCCGCCCCCTCGTCGCCGTCGTTGGCAGACCCAACGTCGGAAAATCCACGCTGTTCAATAGACTTATCGGTCATCGCGTCGCAATTGTCGAGGATACGCCCGGCATTACCCGCGATCGGCTATATCACAATGTCGACTGGCGCGGCATCGAGTTCACCGTGATCGATACCGGCGGCATCATCCTGAACGAGACCGACCCCCTCGCCGTGCAGGTGCGCACGCAGGCCGAAATCGCCATGGAGGAGGCCCAGGTCATCCTTTTCGTAGCGGACGCGGCGGACGGGATGACGGCCACCGACCAGGATATCGCCGACGTCCTGCGCGCCGCTCCGGTACCGGTCCTGGTCGTCGTCAACAAGGCGGACAATCCGCGCCTTATGCAGGACGCGGCCGAGTTCTACGGGCTCGGACTCGGCGAGATTCACGTCGTCAGCGCCGCGCACGGCCACGGAGTCGCCGATCTGCTGGACGAGGTGGTCAAGCTGTTCCCGCCCGATTTCGACGGCGCGGACGAGAATGACGACGCGATCCGGCTGGCGATCATCGGCCGGCCCAATGTCGGTAAGTCGTCGCTCATGAACTCCATTCTCGGCGAGGAGCGGGTGATCGTCAGCCCGATACCCGGCACCACCCGCGACACGATCGACACCGACTTCGAGTGGGACGGTCAGAACCTTGTGCTGCTGGACACCGCCGGCATACGACGGAGCGGAAAGATACAGGGCACCGTCGAATACTATATGGTGATGCGCGCGCAGGCGGCGCTGGAGCGGAGCAACGTCGGCTTGGTGGTCATCGACGCCGGCGCCGGCATCAAGGACGGCGACAAGCGCGTGGCAGGCATGGCCCAGGAGGCCGGGCGCGCCTGTATCATCGTAGTGAATAAGTGGGATCTGGTCGATCCCAACGTCATCTATGAGAAGGGAAAGCAGCGCCGGCCGGACAAGGATAAGATAGAGAAGTTTACGGAGGAGTTCCGGAAGGACTGTCCCTTCCTGCAATACGCGCCGCTCGTCTTCGTCTCGGCGCAGGAGCGGTTCGGCGTGCGGCACGCCGTCGAAACGGCGATTACAGCGGCCGGAAACCACGCGCACCGCATTCCGACGGGCGAGCTGAACCGGCTGATCCGCGACGCGACGGAGCGGCGGCCGCTCACCGTGCACGGCCGGCCGTTCAAAGTCTACTATGCCACGATGCCGCGCGTGCAGCCGCCGACGATCGTGCTGTTCTGCAACGACGACCAGATGATGCACTTCTCCTATCAGCGATACATTGAGAACCAGCTCCGCGCCACCTATCCGCTGGAAGGCACCCCCATTCGCATCCAGGCCCGCAAGGTCGAGAACCAGGACCGCGAGGAGGGGCCAAGGCGCCCGGCGAAAGCCGTGGCGCGCGGCTGAGATAGTGAGACAGAAGGACCAGCAGGGAATCCTCCATGCGTGTACTCGTAGTCGAAGATGAGGAGAAGGTCGCCAGCTTCGTGCGCAAGGGGCTGGAGCAGTGCGCCTACACGGTCGACGTCGCCACGAACGGCGACGACGCGATCGAGCTGGCATCGATCAGCGAATACGACGCGATCGTGTTGGACCTGATGCTCCCCGGGCGGGACGGGCTGTCCGTGGTCCGGGAGCTGCGGTCGCACGGGAATGCAGTCCCGGTGCTCGCGCTTACGGCTCGCGGCGCACTCGAAGACCGAATCCAGGGCCTCGACAGCGGCTGCGACGACTACCTGCCCAAGCCCTTCGCCTTCGACGAGCTGCTGGCGCGGCTCCGGGCGCTGATGCGCCGCCAGGCGGGCGGCGGCCGCCCTCCGCGCATGGAGTACGCCGGCCTTACGCTGGACCCCGTGACGCGCGCGGTGGCGCGCGACGGCCGGCCCATCGAGCTGACGAACAAGGAGTACGCGCTCCTGGAGCTGCTCCTGAGGCGCCCCGGCAACGTGCACACGCGCACAGCCATCCTCGAAAGCGTGTGGGGCTATGACTTCGACGCGGGCAGCAATGTGCTCGAAGTCTACATAAACTTTCTGCGCAAGAAGATCGACGTTCCGGGCGCGAAGAAGCTGCTGCACACTGTCCGCGGCGTCGGCTACGTTCTTCGTGAAGAGGCCGGTGGGTGATTCGCAGTCTTCGCGCGCAGCTCGCCCTGTGGCACGGCGGCCTGCTCGCAGTCACGCTGATTCTCCTCGCGGGCCTGATCTACCTCGTGTTGCGGCAGGTCCTCAGCTCTCTCGCCGACGCCAGCCTGCTCGATTACGCCGACAAGACCGCCCGACAGGTGGCCGGCGCGCTCTACCAGGCGGAGACGCTCGCCGGCACGCGGCCGCTTACGGACGCGGATCGTGACGAACGGGTCGCGAACGTAATCAACGAGGGGCCGTGGGGCCGGTTCGTCCAGGTGGATAACCCGCGCGGCCTGCCGGTCGCGTTTTCCGACGCGCTGCGTGTCAACCATCTGCCAGACAACCCCGAAATCCGGAGCCGGATCCTCGTGCACCGGCAGCGAGTCCTCTTTACTACCATTTCCGACCGGGGCCCGTTCCTGATGCGCGTCGTCACCATTCCGGTGGAGATGGGCGAGCGGATACCCTATATCGTGCGGGTCGGTGCGCCGGCCGAGGGCGTCGACGAGGCGATCCAGCGCGTCTCCGTCCTGCTGCTCGTGCTCACGCCGTCGATCTTCGTCATCGCGCTCCTGGGAGGGTGGCTGCTGGTCGGTCGGGCGCTCAAGCCGGTGGACGACATGACGCGCGCCGCCCTCTCGATAGAGAGCAAGCGGCTGGACGTCCGGCTCGTTCCGCTGCGCACGGACGACGAGATCGGGCGGCTGGCCTCGGCGCTCAATGAGATGATCGCGCGGCTGGACCGTAGCTTCCGCCAGATCGAGCGGTTCACCGCCGACGCCTCGCACGAGCTCAAGACGCCGCTAACCACGATTCGCGGCGAGGCGGAAGTGGCGCTCATGGGCGACCTGCAGCCGGAGCATACGAAGGCGACGCTCCACAGCATCGTCGAGGAGACCGAGCGGCTCTCCGAGATCGTCAACAACCTATTGCTGCTCTCCCGCGCCGATGCCGAGCAGGTGCGCCTCAACCACGAGCCGATAGCGCTCGACCAGGTCGCGATGCAGGCATACGAGACGACGGAGCGGCTGGCGCACCGCAAGAACATCTCGCTCGACATCGCCGCCATGGAGGAGATCACGATTGACGGCGACAGCCTTTGGCTGCACCAGCTCATCACCAACCTGCTCCACAACGCGATCAACTACACGCCGGAGGGCGGCAAGGTGACTCTCTCGGTGACGCGCGAGCCCGCCGATGCCGCTTTCCGCGAGCCCCGCGAGGCGGCTGCCGCGCCCCCGCCGTCCCGCGCGCGAGCCAGTGACCGCGCAGCAAGCCTGACGCAGGGTCGTCCCGCTGCCACGGCGGCCGGCATCGTACCCGGCGCCGCCGACAGTCGATCCGCCGCTCCAAGTTCAGCGCCGGACTCCCGGCGCGCCAACGCGGGGCTGGGCCTCCATGCAGCCGATTCGGGGCCGGCCTCAATGCTGACGAATTCCGTAACTGCGCCTCCGTCCCCCGATCCGGGGCGAGAGCCTCTGCCCTCGAATTCGACGTCTGCCCCTCAGCCGTCCAGTTCCGCGCCGGCCACTGCGCCCCCCAATTCAAGCGGAAGAGAGGTCGCGGTGATCCGGGTGTGGGACACGGGGCCGGGCATTCCGGCGGAGCATCTGCCACATATTTTCGACCGATTCTATCGCGTCGATTCGGGTCGCAGCCGCGAGCAAGGCGGCAGCGGCCTCGGATTGAATATAGCCCGCTGGGTGGTAGAATCCCATGGCGGCACGATCGGCGCCGAGAGCGAGCCCGGCAAGGGCGCGACATTCACCGCGCGGATCCCCGTCAGGTCATAGCAGGGTGTACGGTGGTCGGTGGTCGGTGGTCGGTGTTTGGGACGGCCGACGTCGGACATCAGCCCTTCTGAATACCCGGATACCGCATACCTGAACACCCAACACCGAACGCCGAACGCCGCCCCAGGAGTCACCTGTGAAACTCGCCGCCTTCCCCAAGTGCTACATGGACGATATCTGCGTCCACCACACGATGACGATATTCGACTGGATCGAGCTTGCGGCCCGGGAGCTCAAGCCCTTTGGCCTCACCGGCCTGGAGACCTACCACGGCACGCTTGAGAGCCACGATCCGGCCTATTTGGCGCGGGTGCGGGCGGCGCACGAGGCCGTGGGGCTGACCGCGCCGATGTTCTGCGCCTCGCCGGACTTCACGTCGCCGGACGCGGCCTATCGTCGTGAGCAGATGGATATCGAGAAGGGCATGATCGAGGCGACCGCGGCGCTCGGAGGCCGCTACTGCCGCGTCCTGAGCGGACAACGGCGGCCCGAGGTGAGCCGCGAGCAGGGAGTGGGCTGGGTGGTGGACTGTATCGGGGAGCTGCTTCCCTTTGCCGAGGCGCACGGTGTGGTGCTCATCCTCGAAAACCACTTCAAGGACAACTACTGGGCCTATCCGGAGTTCGCCCAGAAGATGGAGATATTCTGCGAGATCGTGGACCGGATCGACAGCCCATGGTTCGGCGTCAACTTCGATCCCTCCAACACGCTGCTCGCCAACGAGGATCCGATCGCGCTGCTGCGGCGCGTCGCGCCCCGCGTGGTGACGATGCACGCCAGCGACCGTCGCCCGCGGCCGGGCGTGGAGGTCGGACCGGAGGGCATTACGGACTACTCGCAGCTCATCCACGGCGAGGTCGGAACGGGGCTGATCGACTACGACACGATCTTCGCGATCCTGCGCGACGTGGGTTTCGACGGCTGGGTTTCGATCGAGGACGGTGTGGCCGGCGTGGACGAGCTGAAGCGCTCGGCGCAGTTCCTTGCCAGGAGGATGGGACTGGCCGTGGCTTGAAGCGGCGGTTCCGCGGCGGGTTCAGAGTCAGTCGGATAGGACGGACCTAACGCCGGTAATCGCCGCGGGGCCCACTCCGACTGCAGGCGAAAGCGCCACTCCCCCAGCCGGCCGACGACGAATTCCCCGATCTCGGCCTCCAGGCCGCCGGGCGAGCAGCGGGCCGCGAAGCGCGTGAACACCTCATCCGGCGGGCCGCCCGACGTCGTGCGGAGCATCGGGGCCGCGTTCCGGTGGGGGCGATCCTCGCCATCGTCCACACGGTAGTGCGTGCAGGCGGTTCCCTCCTTCCAGCGGATGGCGCGCCAGTCACGGTCCAGATCGTAGGACAGCTCGAACTGCGTGATGGCCCCAGCCTCGCGGAACCAGACGACCAGTTCGAAATAGTCGTCGTAGAACCAGCGGCGGCGAGACTCGCCAGTACGCTGGCGGACGTTCGCTATCTCCCTCATCTGGGCCGCCCAGTCCTGCGATTTTGGATTGGCGTGCTCTGCCTCCGCACCGTAAGCGAGCCCTGTGTTCGATTGTAAAGCGTCACCCGTATCACGGTTGGAGCCTGTCGAGGAGGGCGAGAACGCGGTCCGGTTGGTCGTGGAGGAGGGCGGCAAGCTGGCGGCCGGCGCGGACCAGAAACCCGTAGGCATCGGCATGGCAGGCTGCGGCGCGGCGCAGGCAGGCGACGATCAGATCGTCCACGGGCACGGCGGGCGGCGCGGCGACGAGGGCGCGCAGGAAGTCCGGCCTGGCGGTAATCTGGCGGACCTCGTCGCCGTCGCATTCCCACACGGACGCGTGCAGGCGCGCCGGCCGCGGCGGCGTGCCCGCGCGGACCTGGCCGCCCCGCGCGTAACCGACGTATACCGCCGAGAACTCGGTTGAGAGCAGGTCGAAGATCTGCGGCTGCTGGCGCTTCAGCTCCGCTTCGTCGAGTCCGTAGGCCACGGCGCGCCGGCCCGGCTCCGCGCTGCCCGTGCCGGCGTGGACCACGATGGCATATAGGAGATCGGCGTCATCGTCCCGCGGGACGGCGACGGAGGGGCGCGGATCCGCGAGAGAATTCGAGGGCGGCGCGTCCGCGAAAGGATCCGAGGGCGGCGCGTCCGCGAAAGGATCCGAGGGCG
>DATGJU010000139.1:0-2378 GCA_035295045.1 Chthonomonadaceae bacterium | reverse complement strand
GCCCTTCTTTACCATTTCGAAAATGGCGTGCGCGGCCTCCGGGTAGAGCCTGACACAGCCGTGCGAGGCCGCGGAGCCGATCGAATTCGGCGCCGTGGTGCTGTGGAAACCGTATCCCTTGAGGCTCCAGCCGATCCACCGGTCCCCGACCGGATTGTCGGGGCCGGGCTGGACCGGCTGGTCGCGGATCATCATCCGCTCTACCATGTCCTTCGTCGGTTTCCACTGCGGATTGACGACGCGGTTCGCGACCGTGTAAGCGCCCGTCGCCGTCGGCCACTGCGGGTTGCCGACCGCGACCGGGAATGTGGCGACGCAGGCCGAGTCGCGCATGACGTACACCTGCCGCTCCGCGATATTGAGCACGATGCCGTCCGGCGGCACCATGGGCGGGATGTGCAAGAGCGGGAGCGTGAGCTGGTCGCCGGGCTTGAGGCCGCCCTTCTTGATCTGGTTCAGCGCCTCCAGCACGCGGATGTTGACGCCGTAGCGCCGCGCGATCTTATGAAGCGAGTCTGCCCGCTCCACGCGGACGATCCGATACAACCCGATTACAGGCGATACGGTGGCAGCCGGCTTCGCGGCGTGTAACGGCGTCACGCTAACCGCCAGACCGCACATCGACGCCCCGGATACCACGAACTGCAGTCCCTGCTTTGTCCGCACTGCTTCCCCCAATTCCGCTGCCGCCGCCCAGTATTCTGAGCCTCCCCGTTGTACCAGATTGTCTTGAGAAATGGCAAGGGCCGGGGACCGCGGATAGCGGCGCTTTGCGTCATTACTGATCGCGGGCTTGGGAGTCCGCGCCGCTTCCCGCAGGGCGCAGATTCGGGATTTGCTGCTGCGGCCCGCTGCAACCGATCCGCACAAACGCGGGGTACACTCTCTTATCCGAATCGACGCGACCCGGCCCTATTGCCGGCGACCCGCAAGCGGCTCCTGGCGGGCGGCCGGCCCGGCTGCCGACTGGCCGATCTATCTGCCGCGACGGCTGCGCGCGGCCGTTGCGCAGCCTCCGGTCTCGCGCCGACCAATGTCGGGCGTGACGGGGAAGCGCTGTCGCGGGCGAGCTCCCAAGCAATTACTGATTAATGAGAACTACTGCCATGCAACCATCCAATTCCGCCGCCTCCGGCTCAGGCAAATCGTCCCGCGAGCTGCGAATGGACACGCCGAACGTTCGCCGCCGCAATGCCTCCCGCGCCTTCATCTTGCGCGTGACGCTGCTGATGGCTCTTATCGGCGGGGTCGCCTATATCGCCTGGTTCTCTCCATGGGCCAGGCCGGTCAAGACGCTAAGGGTGGTGTCCGTGCCTGCCGGAGGGGCCGCGCACCGCTAGTCGGCGTCGCGCCCAGGCAGCGTTGCGGAGGGTGGGAATAGGCCCATGAATCGGAGGATTCTGTTCGGCTACGCCGTCCTGATCTGTACGGCGACGGTCGCTGGCCGCGCGGTTGCCGCGCCGAACGCGCGACGCGACGCCGAGCTGCTTCGGGCCTGCGCGCTGGGCGACGACGCGCGCGCCGCGAAGCTGCTGAAGGCCGGCGCCAACCCGAACTGCGCGGACCAACAGGGCGCCACGCCGCTTATTCGCGCCGTCTCGTGGACTGCGGGCGACTGCGTCCAGGGCGGCCGCGAGGCGTCGTACGTGCCGGTCATCGCGCTGCTGCTGCGCTCCGGCGCCGATAGCGAGCGACGCGATCGGTCGGGCCAGACGGCGCTGATTCGGGCGGCAGCGGCCGGCAACTCGCTGCTGGGGCGAGAGCTTATCGCGCGGCGCGCCGACGTCTCGATCCGCGACAACCGGCAGCGCTCCGCGATGACCTTTGCGCTTCGCTGGGGCCAGACAGGCGAGCTGACTGTCGCGCTCACGAAGGCCGGCGCGCGCTTGAACCTTGTCGAGGCGCTGCTGTTACGCAGCGAGGCGGATGCGAAGTCCGTCGTTGCCACGGCCGACCTTGACGCGCGCGGCTGCAACGGCGAGACCGCCCTCATGCTCGCCGCGCGGGACGGCTTTCCGGGTATCGTTCGGGCCCTGCTGGCCAGAAAGGCCAGCCCGAATGTGCTCGATGACCATGGAGGCGCCGCGCTAATCTACGCGCTTGGAGTAGAGTTCATCCGGTACGTCCCGTCCAATACCGAGACGTGGGTGCGCCGGGGCGATAACAGGGGCGATCCGGCGATCGTCCGCGCGCTGATCGCCGCCGGCGCGCGGCCGGACACGAAGAACGACCAGTCCGATACCGCGCTCATGCTCGCGGCACAGTTGGACGCCCCGGACATCGCGGCGGCACTGCTGCGCGGCGGCGCGGACCCGACCGTCAAGAACGACCGAGCCATGACCGCGCTGGACTTCGCCAGAATGAACGAGAGCAAAGCC
>DATGJU010000138.1:0-2693 GCA_035295045.1 Chthonomonadaceae bacterium | reverse complement strand
TTGTAGACGCTCGCGCAGTCTTTCCAGAAGGCGATGCTGTTCTGGTCCGGCATCTCGTGCTGGCCGATCTGCTTGCCCCACTCGCCCGCGTCGTTCCAGTGAAGATCGAGCAGGATGTAGCATCCGTTCTTCGCGCAGTAGTCCACGACCTGCTGCACGAGCGCCCGGTAGGCGGCGCCGGCGTCGGTCTGGTCCTGCGCCTTGCCGAACCAGCGGTCCTGCGCGAGCGGCAGCCGGATGATGTTGACTTTCCAGTCCTGGATCGCGGTCTTGACGGAACTGAGGATGTGGCCCTCGCCGTTGCTCGACCACTCCATGCTGGCCGCGTTGACGCCGCGCAGCCGCACGCGCCGGTTCCGGGTGTTCACAACGTGCGCGCCGGACACGTGCAGCTCCGGCAGCTTGGCCGGCTTGCCGTCCGCGTGGCCGGCTATTGGCAGGGGCCCGAGCGTCAAAACCAGGGCGAGCACCGGCCCTCCGCCATGGCGCCACGCAGAGCCCGCCACCTTACCCATTGCAATCTGCCTCCCTCCTCCCGGTTTACAACCGCTTGTAACAGGAAGGAAGTTCCGCATCTGTCCGCCGTATCCTTCCGGAAATGACCGACAGTTACGGCCTTGTCTTTCGGAAGTACATCTATCCGGCGGGGCGGTGCTCGGCAGCGCATTTCGCACCAGTGGCACCTGCTGCGAATGGACCTATCACGGACTCACGGATTGATCAAGAACCCCGTGCACGCGGCCAGCCACGGGCCGCGACGTCAGCGTCCGCCTGATTGCGAGCGGATATTCACATGGTTCGTCAGCCTGATACGCGCCGGTCGATTCCCTTCCGAGCCGGCCCACTTCGAATAGACCTGCCTCGGCCAGATGCGCTGGCTCTTGCACCACACGTCCATTGCGAGAGGGATGGTGGTCAACGCCCCGGCCAGGAAAAGCCCCCAGCCGATCGCCTGCTTCTTATCTTTTGGCAGCCTGTCTGCGAGCAGCAGGCCCAATCCGGCGCCCACCATGCCGCGCGTCGCGGCGATCAACCCGATCTCTGGTATCGGCAGCTGTGCCTGTCTCATTGCCCTGCTCCTTTCAGGCAAAGGACGTCGGCGGCGCCGGTTATGTTTCGGCGATGCAGTCGCCCGCGGGCGCCACGCGCCTGCTGCCTACGCGCTTCCCGGCGCGCACTCGCCGCGTCCTTCGCACGGCGATGCGTCGGCTCGAGAGCGGGAACTGGCGATGACGTGACGCAACACGAGCCGTCGTCCCCCCTGAGAAATTTCAAGAAGAAGTGGAAGAGCTGGTTCGAGGCGCTGCAGCAGGCCTGGATCGACATAATCACTGTCAGGAGGGCCGCCCACCTCTCAGCACACCCCTACTATTGGGCGGGCTTCACGCTCTCCGGAGACGCGGGCCCCCCGTAGCGACTGATCCGGCGCCGGCCCGCCGATCAGTTATTGCGCATCGAGCTGGCAAAGCTCAGGTCGCGGCGGCGCATCGAGTGGATACTGCTCTCCGCGATCGTGAAGGCGAGGACGATCAGCCCCCAGCCGCCGGCCACGAACGTGAGCCAGAACGAGAAGCCGCGCAGGCCCAGGTTCATCAGCACGATCGATATCAGCACGTACGCGGCGATCATCGGCCCGCTGCCGAACCAGATCAAGAGCAGCCATATCCAGGCCGCGCCGGACATAGAGAGCTTGGGGAACATCGCCGAAATCGCGAACGTGACGCCGTTTATCAAGAGATAGAACGTGAGCGCGTTGACGACGGAGAATGCCCACGCGGCGAGCGCGGCCGGCCCGACCATGGGCAGGAACAGGATCGAGAGCATCAGGGTCCAAGCCGCGATCCCTGCCATCACGCCGAGACTCGGACCGAGCAGCCCGGCCGCCTTACCGAAGACGATGGCGCGCGTGCTCATCGGCGTCGAGAGCGTAAACCCGAGCGTCGATTTCTGCGTCTCGGCGAAGAACGCGCCAGTCGTGACGAACGCGTTGCCCAGCGCGACGATATACAGGACGATGTACCAGCAGCCCAGGATTCCCCCGGCCGTGGCGGCAAGCTGCGTCCGCGCGGCGTCGAAAAGCGGATAGGCGGCCCAGAGGCCGAACGTCGCCGGCCACGACTGGATTTGCGGCGCGAACCAGATCGTCGAAAGGATCGTTGCGACGATGAGGACGGCGACGAGCGTGCCGCGGTCCCACTTTCCGCGCAGGCGCGAGCGCAGCTCCCGGGCCAGCACCGCGTTGTCCCACACCCGCTGCACGGCGGCGATTACGCCCAGCACGAAGGGAGTGTCGTTCAGTCCAATCCCCGCCCGCTTCATCTGCACCGGATCGCTGAACGCCTCGCGACCCACGATAGTCGGATTGAACACCAGCGTCACGGCATCTTCGCGCGCCGCGGCATGCCGCCGGTCCAGCAGGTGCGCGGCCGCCCAGAGCACGCCGCCGAGCAGCGCCGCGACCAAAACCCACGCATACCATGGCGGCGCGGCGGGAAGAAGCCTCTGCGCCGGTCCGCCGCGGTCCGCGGCCGCATGGAGCATGCCAAGCGCGGGGCTGAGAATCTCCAGCCGCTGGAGCTTCGGCAGGATTGCAACGATCGGCGCGAGCTGCGCGACCGACTGGAGCGAATAGCGGAACGGGCCATTGGAGCCGTAGTACACCGCGAGCCCCACGATTGGAAGGGGTATGAGTC
>DATGJU010000137.1:0-2389 GCA_035295045.1 Chthonomonadaceae bacterium | reverse complement strand
ATCGTGGTCGAGGTGGACGGTCAGCTCAAGACAGGCCGGGACGTGGTCATCGGGGCGCTGCTGGGAGCAGAGGAGTTTGGCTTTGCGACGGGCCCGCTGGTGGCGATGGGCTGCATCATGATGCGCGTCTGCCACCTCGGCACCTGCCCGGTCGGCATCGCCACGCAGGATCCCGTCCTGCGCGCGCGCTTCACCGGCCAGCCGGAGCAGGTCGTCAACTACTTCTTCTTCGTGGCGCAGGAGCTGCGCGAGATCATGGCCGAGCTCGGCTTCCGCACCGTGGACCAGATGGTCGGGCGCATGGACATGCTGGAGACGAACGCGGCCATCCACCACTGGAAGGCGCACGGGCTGGACCTCTCGCCGATCTTCGACATGCCGGACCTGCCCGCCTCGGTCTCGCGCATCTGCTCGATTCCGCAGGACCACGGGCTGGAGAAGGCGATCGACCATCGGCTCATCGAGCTCTCCCGCGCCGCCATCGAGAACGCGACGCCGGTACTGGTCGAGACTCGGCTGCGAAACAGCAACCGCACGGTCGGCGCAATGCTCAGCGGCCGCGTTACGCTGCGGCACGGGCAGGCAGGCCTCCCGGAGGATACGATCCGTGTCAAGTTCCAGGGCTCGGCAGGTCAGAGCTTTGGCGCATTTCTGGCGCCCGGCATCACACTCGAGCTGGAGGGCGACGCCAACGACTACGTGGGCAAGGGCCTCTCCGGTGGCAAGATCGTCATCTACCCGCCCAAGGCGTCCCCGTTCGATCCGGCCGAAAACATCCTCGCCGGCAACACGATCCTGTATGGCGCGACGAGCGGCGAGGTCTACCTGCGCGGCGTGGTCGGCGAGCGCTTCGCGGTCCGGAACTCTGGCGCGCTGGCCGTCGTCGAGGGCGCGGGCGACCACTGCTGCGAGTACATGACCGGCGGCGTCGTAGTCGTGCTTGGTCGCACCGGGCGCAATCTCGCAGCGGGAATGAGTGGTGGCGTCGCCTACGTCTGGGACCGCGACGGAGACCTGCGTAGCCGCCTGAACGACAACCACGGCAGCACCGAGATCGAGCCGCTGTGCGAGGAGTGCGACGAGGCGCAGCTTCGGGACCTGATCGAGCGGCACCATCGCTACACCCGCAGCGACCGCGCCGCCGGCATCCTGCAGAACTGGGAGACGGCGCGCGCCCAGTTCTGCAAAATCATCTCGCTGGAATACAAGCGACTGCTGGCGGAAGCGAAGTAGGCAATCGGCAGTCGGCAATCGGCGCCTGAACACCGAATACCTGAACACCCAACACCCACAGGACCAACTATGGCGGACCCGAAGGGCTTTCTAAAATACGATCGCGAGCTGCCGCGGCGACGGAGCGTGGAGGAGCGCAAGCACGACTGGATCGAAGTCTACACCGACTTTCCAGACGCGAAGCTCCAGCGCCAGGCGGCGCGCTGCATGGACTGCGGCATCCCCTTCTGCCATCAGGGCTGCCCGCTCGGCAACATCATTCCGGATTGGAACGATCTCGCCTATCGCGGCCGGTGGCGGGAGGCGCTCGCGGAGCTGCACGCAACCAACAACTTCCCGGAGTTCACCGGCAAGCTATGCCCCGCGCCGTGCGAGTCGGCCTGCGTGCTCGGCATCAATCAGGAGCCCGTGGCCATCCGGCGCATCGAGGAGAGCCTGGCGATGCGGGGCTGGTCCGAAGGCTGGATCGAGCCCGAGCCGCCGGACCGCAGGACGGCGTTCCGCGTCGCCGTCGTCGGATCCGGGCCGGCCGGGCTGGCGGCGGCGCAGCAGCTCAATCGCGCGGGTCACAATGTTACGGTGTTCGAGCGGGACGACCGAATCGGCGGTCTTCTCCGCTACGGCATCCCGGACTTCAAGATGGAGAAGTGGGTGCTGGACCGGCGGCTCCGGCAGATGGAGGCGGAAGGGATCGCATTCCGAGCCTGCGTGAACGTAGGCGTGGACATTACCGGCGATCAGCTTCGCGCCGACTTCGACGCGATCGTACTGGCGGGCGGCTCGACCGTCCCGCGGGACCTGCAAGTCCCTGGCCGCGACCTGGACGGCATTCACTTCGCCATGGAGTTCCTGCCGCAGCAGAACCGAAGGCTCGCGGGAACGGCCCCGCCGCCCCCCAACCCCAGCGGAGAACCCGCCCAACCAACCATCCCCGACGGAGCCAATCCCACTCCCCCCAGGATTGGGGGGTCGGGGGGCGAAACGGAGAACTCCGTACCCATTTCCGCCAGCGTTGGGGGCTCGGGGGGCGAACGTCCTGCCGCCGTCCCGCAGCTCCAGAATACCGGAGGGCAGGAGGGCGAACCCGAAATCACCGCGGAGGGCAAGCATGTAGTGATTATCGGCGGCGGCGACACGGGCGCCGACTGCCTCGGCA
>DATGJU010000136.1:0-4331 GCA_035295045.1 Chthonomonadaceae bacterium | reverse complement strand
GATCGCGCGCGCAACACGCTCGTCCGTGTCGAAATCGCGGTCCAGCGCGCGGACTGCCTCGTCGACACCCTCCTGCATCTTATCCATCGGGAGGCGATGACCGATGATGCCGGTCGAGGCCGTGAGCACCGAGTCCGGCGGGATGTTGAGATGCCGGCTGACCCACTCGGCGACCGTGCGGTTGTCGGCGTCGCCCTGCTCGCCATTACAGGCATTGGCGTTGCCGGCGTTGCAGATGAGCGCGCGGGCCGTGCCGTTCTTGACGATCCGGCGCGAATACTGCACGCAGGCCGCTTGGACGCGGTTCGTGGTGAAGACTCCGGCGACGGAGGCGGCGCTGTCGCTCACGAGCAGCGCCAGGTCGTCGCCCTCGCTCTTCAGCCCGCAGCGCACGCCGGCCGCGACGAAGCCCTCCGGAAACGTGACGCCGGCGAGCGGCTCTTCTTTCCAGACGGTTATCATGCCGACGCCCCCCGGCTCGTCCACTCGCGCACGGGCGACGAGCAAGCCCTTCGCTGTAGACCCTGCGGATGTGCGCCCTTCGGGCACGATTGCCCGCCCGAAGGGCCGACCGCACGAAGTGCGCAACAGCGAAGGGATTTCCCGGCGCGATACCGTGTGGCATGTGAGCCGCTCACGGCCAGAGGCCTCCTATTTCGGCCAGGCCGGCGGTCTCGTCGAAGCCGCACATTAGGTTCATGTTCTGGATCGCCTGTCCGGCCATGCCCTTCACCAGGTTGTCGATCGCGGCGACCGCGGTGAGCCGGTTCATCCGCGTGTCGAGCGCGAGGCCGATGTGGCAGCGGTTGCTGCCAAGCGTGTGCTTCGTCGCGGGCAGCGCGTCGCGCAGGACGACCACGAACGGGTGGCCGGCGTAGTGCTCCGCGTACAGATCGCACAGCTCCGCCTCGGTCGTCCCGGCGCGCAGCGATGCGTAGCAGGTCGCGAGGATGCCGCGGGTCATCGGGATCAGGTGCGGCGTAAAGGTCACCGGGAACGGACTGCCTGCCAGCTCGCCGAGCGCGCCCTCGATCTCCGCCGTGTGCCGGTGCGTGCCCGCAGCCTTGTAGGCCGAGACGCTCTCGTTCACTTCCGGGAAGTGGTAGTCCAGGGCGAACTTGGACCGGCCCGCGCCGGAGACGCCGGACTTCGCGTCGATGACGATGCTCCGCGGGTCCGCCAGGCCACGGGCGAACAGCGGGGCGAGCGCCAGGATCGAGGCCGTCGGGTAGCAGCCGGGATTGCCGACGAGCTGCGCGCCCCGAATCGCCTCTCGATACAGCTCCGGCAGGCCGTAGACGGCGCGCGCGGCAACGTCCGGCACGGTGTGGGTCGCGGGGTACCACCGCTGGTAGGTCGCCGTATCGCGGAACCGGAAGTCCGCCGACAGGTCGACCACCTTGCAGCCGGCCTCCAGCAGGTGCGGCGCCGTCTCCATCGCCCGGCCGTTCTCCATCGCGAGGAACACGACATCGCACTGCGCGACGTGCGCGCCGTCGCCATACGTCTCGAACTCGAGGTCGGACTGCCCGGCGAGGCCGGGCCACGCCGCGGAGACGGGCCTGCCCCTGTAGGTTTCGGAAACGGCCGTCTTAACACGCGCCGCGGGGTGGCGCTGCAGCAGCCGGATCAGCTCGCCGCCCCCGTACCCGGACGCCCCCACAATTCCGATGTCTAGTTTCTCGGTCGCCATGGAAAACCCTTGTTTGGTGTTCGGGTCCTCAGGTTTTCGGGCTTTCAGGTGTTCAGGAGGGCTCGCCGTCGCGCGGCTGGTCCTGAATACCTGAATACCTGAATACCTGGAAACCGTTTACCTGAATGCGACGGGCCGCTCGGATGATGACTCCGGCGGCCCAGAAATGACGAAAGCCGCAAGCGCCCTGTTGATGGGCTGCCCGCGGCTGCTTGTCGACACGTTGTGCTGCGACGCGGCGCGGGCTACCCCCCGATACGCTCGCGGCGACGGCTGTCAAACGAAAAGGTTATGGTGATGCCGCTCTGCATAATTGGGTACCGATCAGCTCTGCTGCGTCTGCACGGTTCGCGCATTATACCGCGCGGCACGCTGGCGTGTCAATAGGCGGTTTGGCGGCATCGTTCAGGTCGCCTGGCGCCCCATGCCGCCGCCGCCCGGCGTGCGGATGGTGAGGATGGAGCCGGCGGGGCACGGGCCGCTCCACTTGCCGGGAAGGGCCTCGGGCGGCGAGTCGGGCCGCTCAAGCGTGTTGAGGCCGGGCGAGCCCGGCTCGCCGCCGTCCTGGCCGTAGGGCGGGAAGACGCGGCGCTCGGTCTGCAGCGAGACCTGGCAGTCGGCGAGCAGCTCGATGCGGCGCACGACCCCGTCGCCGCCGGGACGCGCGCCGCGGCCGCCGGTTCCCGCCGCCACGGCGTACTCCAGCACGCGCAGCGGATAGTGGGCCTCCAGCGCCTCGACGGGCGTATTGCGGGTGTTCGTCATGTGGCAGTGGATGGCGTTCGCGCCGTCCCGCCGGCGGGACGCGCCCGCGCCGCCCGCGATCGTCTCATAGTAGGCGAAGGGCCTGGCGCGAACGGGGTCCCAGCCGCCGATCGTCACGTTGTTCATGGTGCCCTGGGACGCCGCGGGAATCCGGTCCGGCAGGGCGGGCCAGAGCGCTTTCAGCAGAACGTCCACGATTCGCTGCGAGGTCTCGACGTTGCCGGCGGAGACGGCGGCCGGAAAGCGCGCGTTGACCAGGCTGTCCTCCGGCGCGATCACCTCAACCGGGCGGAAGCAGCCCTCGTTAGTCGGAATCTCGTCCTCGACCAGGCAGCGCGCCACGTAGTAGCAGGCGGAGCGCGTGATGGCCTCGGTGGCGTTCAGCGAGCCCCGAACCTGGCCGGCCGTGCCGGTGAAGTCGAAGCGGATGCGCCCGGACCGGCGGACCGTCGCCGTCACCGCGATCGGGATCGCCGTGGCGCCCGCGCCGTCGTCGTCCAAATAGTCGGTGGCGGCGTAGCGGCCGGGCGGCAGGGCGGCGATGGCTCGACGGACCGCCATCTCGGCGTACGCGATGTTCTCGCCGGCGCGGTGGGCGACCTCCGCGAGCCCGCGCCGCTCGACCAGCGCCCGGAGCCGCTGCGCGCCGATCTGGTTGGCCGCGATCTGCGCGGCGAGGTCGCCGCGCCGCTCGGCGGGCGTGCGCGAGTTGGCGCAGACCAGGTCGAGCAGGTCGCCGCGGACCGTGCCGCGCTCGACGAGGCGCACCGGCGGCAGGATGAGCCCCTCGTGGAAGAGCTCGGTAGAGAGAGGCAGCGAGCCCGGCGAGAGCCCGCCGACGTCGGCGTGGTGCGCGCGGCTCGCGACGAAGCCGAGCAGAGCGCCGCCGCGCTCGCGCGCAAAGACCGGCGAGGTCAGGGTCAGGTCCGGCAGGTGCGTGCCGCCCGCGCGCGGGTCGTTGCTCAGCCACACGTCTCCCGGCTTCCAGGCGATTAGGCGGCGCAGCGCTCGGATCATCAGCGGCATCGCGCCGAGGTGGACCGGGATGTGCGCGGCCTGCGCCAGCATTCGGCCGCGCCGGTCGAAGAGTGCGCAGGAGTGGTCCAGCCGCTCCTTGATGTTTGGCGAGTAGGCCGTGCGCTCCAGTGCCGCGCCCATCTCGTCCGCGATCGAGGCCAGCAGGTGGCGCCAAATCTCGACCTGCACGGGATCGAACCTCGCGGAGACATCCCGCATCTCCGTCACTTGCTCTTTCGAAATGTTGTGTGCCAACTCTGAATCCCATTGCGCTCTTCGCGTTCTTGGCGCGAGGCTGTCCGCGTCCGGCACGTTTCCAATTAATGTGATACGATTATAGAGGCGAAGCGCGGCGGGCAAGGCGCGAAATCGTTTGGCGTCCGTTCGCCTGTCTTCGCTCGTTCGGTCGGAATCCGAAAAGAGCCGTAACCGGACCGGTGGTCTGGCGTCTATACATCTGAACATTAAACCGGCTATTTTTGTCGCCTCGAATTCGTAACGCTCCCGGCATCTGGCCCGGCAGCCGGACTCGGAGGCGCCCGGCGGCTTCGCGCAGCGAACGGCACGCCCTGAGACGTGACCCTACGGAGTGAACTACCGTGCTTAAACTACGCCGCACGTTGCTGGGCGCGCTCCTCGTCGAAGACGGCCTGGTAACCCACGAGCAGCTCGAGGTCGCGCTGGCCGAGCAGCGCCGTGGGGACGGCTCGAAGCGTATCGGCGAAATCCTGGTACAGCTTCGATACATTACGGATCAGAACCTTCTTCGAATGCTTTCGGTCCAGCTCGACTGCCCGATCGTCGATCTCAACCAGGAGCCGCCGGAAGCGGACGTGCTGGACATCGTGCCGAGCGA
>DATGJU010000135.1:0-4187 GCA_035295045.1 Chthonomonadaceae bacterium | reverse complement strand
CAGACGACGCTTCCCGTAAACCGCTCCCGCAGCCCGGCGAAGAATGCCTCTGCGGTGCGCGGGTCGAATGGCAGGCTCGGCGGGAGCTGAACGAGCAGCGGTCCCAGCTTCTCCTTCAGCATGGCGGCCTCCGCGAGAAAGCGCTCGAGCGGCGCGGCCGTATCGACCAGCCTGAGCCGGTGCGTGATCTCTCTTGGAACTTTGACGGCGAAGCGAAAGTTGCTGGGAACGGAAGCGGCCCAGCGCCCGTAGGTCGCAGCACGATGTGGCCTGTAGAACGACGAGTTGATCTCGACAGCGCCGAACCGGCGCCCATATCGCATGAGATGTGTGCCTGCTCCAGGGAATTCACCGCCATATTCGGCCGGCAGCGGCCATCCTGCCGTGCCGATGTAAATGGGGTTGATAGCAGCGTCGCTCATTGTCCTCGGCGTCTCCCGGTATTATGATGCGACGCCCTCGATGTCCGGCACGTTCCGCGTTTTGAATCGGCAGTTGCCATGCGCCTGGGATCGGCGCCCGGTCCGAGTCTGGCGCCGACCAGTGGTTGTGGTCCCAGCCGGTCATGCGGATCGCCGCGCAGCCCGAGCGGACGTTCAGGCTCTCTACGAGGCGGCGGCTGCCGCAAGCTGGGCTGACGCCCCTGGGTGGTGGGTCCGCCAGTGGAACGGTCCGCATGCCGGTTACTACCGTCCGCTGACAAGCATGCTCGTCCTGGCCGGACAGAAGGCATTCGGTCCGAACCTCGACGCCCATAACCGCGTCACGTGGCTGATGCACGGGTTGAACACGCGGCTGCTCTATTCGCTCGCGTTTCTGCTGCTGCGGCGGCTCGATAATCTGCCACACGTTCCGAATAGAGACGCGCCCGTACGCGATAGAGCACGACCTTATGTCGTCCGCGCCCAAACCGGCTGCTCGCACGCCGATGACCGCGGATGCCGGCGCAGCACTCGCTGAGCGCGATAGAAAGAGGAAGGTTTGTCCAATCTGAAGCAGCCGATCGCAATCTACTATGAGCATCCTCACTGGTTCGCGCCGCTGTTCAACGAGCTGGAGCGGCGTGGCGTGCCATTTGCGCGGATCGACGCGGCCCGCCACCAGTTCGATCCCGCCGCTGGGAGCGGAGACCGCGACCATTCGCTGGTGTTCAACCGCATGAGCCCTTCGGCGTACCGGCGCGGCCACGGACACGCGATCTTCTACACGCAGTACTACCTGGAGCACCTGGAGCGGCGTGGCACGCGCGTGGTGAATGGCGCGAAGGCCTTTCGCTACGAGACGTCCAAGGCGATGCAGCTCTCGCTTCTGGAAACTCTGCGGCTGGCCTATCCGAGGAGCCGGGTGATCAACCGTCCGGACGACGCGGTCGCGGCGTCGGAAGGGCTCCGGCACCCGATCGTGGTGAAGCCGAATATCGGGGGCAGCGGCGCGGGCATCAGCATGTTCAACACCATAGCGGAACTCGGAGCGGCGGTCCGGGACGGGCTGATCGATCTCGGCCTGGACTCTACCGCGCTGGTGCAGGAGTTCGTCCCGGCGCGAGGCGGGCACATCGTCCGTGTGGAGGTGGTGGGCGGCAAGTTTCTCTACGGGATCAAGGTGCATCTCACCGGCGATACCTTCGATCTCTGTCCCGCGGACATCTGCAGGACCACGGGCGGCCAGGAGCTCGCCCGCGGCGCCTGCCCCGTCGACGCGCCCAAGACCGGCCTGCGGGTAGAGGGCTACACGCCGCCAGCCGAGATAGTCGGCCAGGTCGAGCGCATCATGCAATCGGCGGGCATTGAGGTCGGCGGAATTGAGTACGTGGTGGACGATCGCGACGGCAGACCCTATTTCTACGACATCAACGCCCTCTCCAACTTCGTGGCGGACGGTCCGAAAGTGGTGGGCTTCGATCCCTTCGTTCGATTGGTGGACTTCCTGGAAAATGAGGCGGCATGATGCGATATGGATACTGGCTACCGGTGTTTGGCGGCTGGCTGCGCAATGTCGAGGACGAGGGGATGGAGGCGAGCTGGCCCTACGTCAGCCGATTGGCGCGCCGCAGCGAAGAGATAGGCTTCGACCTGACGCTCGTCGCCGAGCTCAACCTGAACGACATCAAGGGAGCTGCGGAGCCGTCTCTCGACGCGTGGTCGACCGCCGCCGCGCTGGCCGCGGTCACGGAGCGGCTGGACCTGATGATAGCGGTGCGGCCGACGTTTCATAATCCGGCGCTGCTGGCGAAGCAGGCCGCGAACATCGACCACATCAGCGGCGGGCGCGTGTCGCTGAACGTGGTCTCCTCCTGGTGGGCGGAGGAGGCGCGCAAATACGGCGTTCAGTTCGACGAGCACGACGACCGGTATGCCCGCACCTCGGAGTGGCTGGACGTGGTGGACCGCGCCTGGAAGTCCGACCACGTGAGCTTTCAGGGCAAGTACTATCGCGTGGACGATCTGGTGATGCAGCCCAAGCCGGTCTCCCGGCCGCGGCCGACCGTCTACGCGGGTGGCGAGTCGGAGACGGCGAAGAACATGATCGCGCAGAAGTGCGACGCCTATGTGATGCACGGCGACCCGCCGGAGAAGATTCGCGCCAAGGTCCGCGACATGTCGGAGCGGCGCGATCGCGCGGGCCTGCCCCCGATGCAGTTCGGCGTCGCCGGATATGCCATCGTTCGCGACACGGAGCGCGAGGCGCAGGAGGAGTTGCGCCGTATCACGGACGTGAAGCAAAACGCGGCGGGCTACCAGAACTACCAGGAGTGGCTTGCAAATACGAACCTGGAGCAGCGCGTCTCGCTGGAAGACTACTCGGTCTCCAACCGTGGATTGCGCTCCGGGTTCGCTGGGACGCCGGAACAGGTTGCCGCGCGCGTGGCGGAGTTCGAAGAGGCCGGCGCCAACCTGCTCCTGCTTCAGTTCAGTCCACAGATGGAGGAGATGGAGCGGTTTGCCAGTCAGGTCATACGCAGTAGATTGCGCCGCCAGTAGCGTGGCACGTCGGAGTCGCCCGACTTGCAGCGGCGGAGCGCCGCGATTGCCGGGCCTGCCGGGAGCGCGCCGGTAGTCCGGGACCCGCTCGCAGGTACCCGGCGCCCCTCCCGGAGCACGCCAGCGCGGTCACGATCTGCGATCTTACGGAGGGCGACTGTCGGGGACCTCGGCCGCACGGCTGGCCGGCATGGCCGCAAGGGATATGATGCCTCTATTCATCAACCTAACAGCACGTTTTCTGCGACCGCTTGTGGTCGTGTGCGCCTTGCTTCTGGCGCCCCGGCCTTCTGCGAACGCGGAGGAGACCTACTGGCTCTCGTCGCTCGACCTTACGGTTGCCAGGCAGGGGTTCGGCAAGCCGCAGGCGGACAGATCCGTCGACGGGCATCCGCTGAGGCTGCGCGGCAAAACATACGAGCGCGGTTTTGGCACGCATTCGCCCGGTCTGCTGCTCGTGGATCTGCACGGCAAGGCGCGGCGGTTCCTGGCGACCGTCGGAATCGACGACGAGGTCGGCGCCGGGCACGGGAGCGCGGAGTTCCAGGTGCTGGGCGATGGCTTCCGCCTCCTCTGGCGGAGCGGGATCATGCGCCCGGGCGATGCGCCGAAGTCTCTCGACCTGGACCTGACCGGGACGCGTCAGCTGGCGCTGCGCGTTACGGACGGCGGCGACGGCTATGAGTTCGACCACGCCGATTGGGCCGACGCCCGCTTCCTCGCGGACGAGCGGCCGACAACGACTGCCCTACCGCCCGCCGGTGAGATCAGGCTTGAGCCGGCGCCTGCGCGGGACGCTCCCGAGATCCATCCGCCGTTCGTCATCGGTGTGCGGCCGCGGACTCCGTTGATCTGGACCGTCCCTGTGACGGGCGTCCGGCCGCTATCGTTCTCGGCTCGCGGCCTTCCGCGGGGACTCCATCTTGACGCGTCGACAGGGTCGCTCACAGGCGCCGTCGACCGGGCGGGCGACTATGCCGTTGAGATCGGCGCGAGGAACCGCGCCGGGCGCGCGGAGCAGAGAGTGCGGATCGTCGTGGGGGACCGGCTGGCTCTCACCCCGCCGATGGGCTGGAATAGCTACGACTTCTACGGCGATCGCGTGACGGAGGCGGAGACGCTGGCCAACGCCCGCTACCTCGCGCAGAAGATGCAGCCGTACGGGTGGGACACGGTCGTGGTGGACTACCGGTGGTACGATCCCGA
>DATGJU010000134.1:0-3931 GCA_035295045.1 Chthonomonadaceae bacterium | reverse complement strand
GGCCGAACCTTCTGATTCGAGCCGCTCGCGAAGCCGCTCCCGCAGGACCGGATCGGCCGGAGTGCCGGCAAGCGACCAGTTGTCGAGCAGCGCGCGCACGTAGAGGCCGGTGCCGCCGCAGACGATCGGCGCGTTGCCGCGAGACCGGATGTCCGCGATTGCTCGTTGCGCCAGCTCCTTCCAGTCCGCGACCGAAATCTGCCGGTCCGGGTCGGCGATGTCCAGCAGGTGGAAGGGCGTACGCCGCCGCTCTTCTGTGCCGGGTTTCGCCGTCCCGACGTCCATATGCCGGTAGACCTGCATTGAGTCGGCGCTGACGATCTCCCCGCCGATACGGCCCGCAAGCTCGACGGCCGCGGCTGTCTTGCCTGCCGCCGTCGGACCCACGATTACGATCAGCCGTGGGCCGCCGGGGACTCTACCAGACGGCTCGGCGGTCATCGGTCGGCGCGGATCCTGATTGGCGCGTCGGCACAGTATAGAGGTTTATCCAGCATTTGTCAACGCGATCCTACCGCAGGGATGCCCCCGGCTTGAGGGCGTGGACAGACAGGCCCGTGATGTCCCGGGTCAGGTCCCGAAGCTGTTCCGGCGTCCCGGTGAGCGCCGGGAACGTGCCGTAATGGATCGGAACGACGTGGCGGACATGCAGCAGGCGAATGGCGTGCGCGGCCTGGACCGGCCCCATGGTAAACAGATCGCCGATTGGGAGGAAAGCCAGCTCCGGCCGGTACAGATGGCAGATGAGGGCCATATCGCCGAACAGGCCGGTATCGCCGGCGGCGTAGAGCGTGAAGCCGTTCTCCAGCTTCAGCACATAGCCGGCCGGCTCCCCGCCGTAGATGACCGTGCCGTCATCCTCGGTGAAGCTCGACGAGTGGTTCGCGTCAGTCATAGTGATCTGGACGCCGGCGACGGACTGGGTGCCGCCCTTGCTCATCGGCCGCACGCTCTTCGCCCCCTTGGTCTGCAGCCAGTTGCAGGCTTCGAAGATGCCGACGACTTCCGCGTTCGGGTTAGCGGCCAGGACAGGCTGGATGTCGCCCACATGGTCGCTGTGGATGTGGGTGACGAGAACGAGGTCGAGCGCGCCGAGGGCCGCGGGATCCTTCCACGATTCCGGACAGGCCGGATTCCCGATCGTCCAGGGATCGATCAGGAGGCGCTTGCCGCCTGGCGTGCGCACGAGAATGGTCGCATGGCCCAGCCAGGTGATCTCCGTCTCGCGGTTGAGTGTCATAGTGGTTGTCCGTTCCGCCCTGGGATTGCCGCGTCCTCGCGCGGGGCGCGCGACGCGAATAGCTCCTTTAGGATACGGCTCGCGGCGGCCGGCCGTGCCGCTTCCGGCAGGATTACCAGCGCGTGGTGGCTGTACTGCGGCGCCGTGATGCCGCGGAGGGTAAGCGTGCGGCCGTGCCGCTCGACGACGACCTGGATAGGCACGCGCGCCGGCAGCGACCGCAAGATCGCGCCGGCCAGCCCGCACGTCACCTCGTTGCCGTCGATGGTTAGGATTCGGTCGCCGGGCCGCAAGTCCATTGCGGCGGCCGGCAAATCCGGATCGACGCGCTGCACGATCGCGGCCCGATCGGCCTCCTCGCGATCGTCCGTTTCGTCGACGGGCGGCTCGGGCTGGACGCTCATCCCGATCGTTCCGTCCTCCTGCCGGCTAAGCTGGAACCCGGCGGCATTCAGTGCCTGGCCCCACGCAATTTCGTCGGTCGCTGCGGCGTACCGTTCGAGAAGCGGGGCTTGGTCGCGGCCGGCGGCCCGCTCGATCGCTTCCGCCAGCGCGCCCGGAGGATAGGCAGTGTCCGCAGCGCCAAATCGACGGTCCAGGTCGCGTATCACGTCGTCCAGCGAGTGCGCGTCCCCGGTCATTTCGCGGAGCTGCAGGTCCAGCAGCCAGCCGACGAGGCAGCCTTTGACATAGTAGCTCAGTCCGTCGTAGCCCTCGCTGCGGCCCTCCCACGCGTGGCGGCTCGCCTCCTCCAGTGTCACTTTCGAGCGCGCTGGAGTGCCGTCGAGCAGGCGGATCCGCTGCGCCATCTGCTCCGCGAACCACTGCGGCGTGCGGATCCCGGCGCGCACGGTGGTCAGGTCGGCGTAGTAGTCCGTGACGCCCTCTGCGAACCAGAGCGACGGCGTCCGGACCGCGGCGGAGTAGTCGAACGGGCCGAGGCCCTCCGGTCGAATTCGTTTGACGTTCCAGGCGTGGAATAGTTCGTGAGCGCTCGTGGTGATCAGCTCATCATCGTTCGCGTCGCCGATTGGATCGTCCAGATGGATGACGGTAGAGGCGCGATGCTCCAATCCGCCTATGAATCCGGCCTCACCGACGTGATAGATAAACAGATACTTTCTGAACGGCGCTCCGCCGAATAGGCCGATCTCTTCGGAGGCGATCGCGGCGAGGACGCGCCGAAGCCTGGCGGGTTCTGCCCGGCGGTCGCCGGCGATAATACAGCGGAACGGCACGCCGGACGCCTGAAACGCCACGGTGTCGAAGGCGCCTAGCTGGACGGGAGAGTCGATCAGCTCGTCGTAACTATCGGCTCGATAGATGCCGGTCGGCTCCCTATCCAGCGGAACGGCGCATTGCCAATCCTGCGGCAGCGTCACCGTCAGCGAAACGGGCGCGGCGGTCTCACCGACGGCATAGAGGAACGCGGAGGCGCCGTTAATGTAGCCGGTGCGCCGATTGAAGTCCACCATGCTGCCGAAGAATCCCAGGCCCTTGTCCGCTGCGGCGACATCGTAATCGAGCAGAATCTTTCCGCCGGACGCCTGCGACGTGTCGATGGCCCACGTGCGCGGGGAGTCGTGCGTCACTGCAAGCGGCCGGCCGGTCTCGTCGCGCGCGCGCACCCGGTCGATGCCGGCCTCGTAGTGCAGGATCTGGTAGTAACCGGGCGTCCAGGCTGGAATGGCGAAGACGAGGGAGCCGGCCGGGCGGGGCATCTCGACGTGGATCGCGAAGTGGCGCGCGCGGCGCGGGTCGATCGAGACCGTGTAGGCGATACGCTGGGTGGGCTCGCCCCGTATCGCGACGCGCGCGCCTGCTCCGCCGGCGATCTGGCCAGTACGTGGCCCGCCGCTCGCTGCCGGAGCTGCCGGCGTGGCGGCTATCGCGAGGAGAAGCCCTGCGATCGCTGTTACCGGAGACATCGATCGGCGGCCGCGAGCCGGCGCTGCCGCGATTCGGGGCGGGCACGCGAACGGGCCAATGCGGCGCGGCGATAGGTCGTTCATCTTAGAGGACCACCTCGTACACGTCGGCGTCGGCGTTGGAGTAGCGCCGCCGGAGGTAGGGCGGGGCGGCGCCATCTCCGCGGAATTGCGGCATCAGCACGTCGTTCCGGTCCGCTTCCTCCTGGGACTGGTCGGACGACCGCTTCTGCGAGAAGACCAGGTACCGCACTCGCATCGATTTAAGAAGGGCGATACGTTCCGTGTCCGGCATGAATCGCGTCGCGAAGGCATTCAGGCTCTTCAGCTTGTCGGGATACGATGGCGTCTCGCCCCAGTGCCCACAGTATACCGGACGATCGATCAGGCCGGGAGTGAAGCACATGAGAGCAGAGTCCTTGGTGGAGAGCTCCATGTGCGATCCGTGCGGCCGACTCTCGACCCAGGGCAGCGGTTGGAGGGCCGTCCCGGGGGCCGTGTGAGCGCGGATCCAGTCCAGTGCGTCGATCTCGCCCGGCTGGAGGTAGGGGCGCTGCGCTGTCTGATTTGAGTTCTGCAGGTAGCCGTCCACGTCCCGCACCATGAAGCGCACATTGGTGACGCCGAGCGCCGCGACTCCCAGCGAGACAGCGGCGGTTCGTACCCCGGTCGGCCAACTGCGCGCATAGCGCTGCAAGAGCCAGGCGGCGCCGATGCCGCCAAGCATGGCAAGCGGGAGGTGCTCGCCCTGCATCATCTTTCT
>DATGJU010000133.1:0-4999 GCA_035295045.1 Chthonomonadaceae bacterium | reverse complement strand
GATCGGATCGTCGGGCGCGGCTGTGGTCGTGATCTTGACCGGCGCGCCAACGCGGACGAACTGCGCCTGCGTCTCCGGCACATTCAGATAGAGCCGTACCCGATCGAGATCGGCGACGGTCACAATGGGAGCGGCGCTCTGGCTTGCCGATGCGGTCTGGATAAATGCGCCGCGATCGACGAAGCGCTTCGTGACCACGCCGCTGAACGGCGCGCGGATGCGGGCGTAGTCCGCGATCGACTCGCTCTTTCGCAGCGCGCTGCGTCCCGCGCCCGCCTGGAAGCCGACCTCGCTGGCCCTGGACCGCGTTACGCGCTGCTGCCGCTCGGCGATGGCGACGTCCTGCTTCGCCACGTCCGCCTGCTTGCGGCTGGATAACTGCTCCGCGACCGTGAGCCGCACCTGCTCCTGCGCCGCTTCCACGGCGGATTGCGCCTGCGCGATCTGGCTGGCCGCGGCCTTGACCTGCGACTCGGAGCCCTGCACGTGCTTGAGCGCGACGGCAACCGCGCCCTGGGCCGCGGCGGCCCTGCTCTGCGCCACCCTCGCCCGACTCTCGGCGACGTCCACCTCCTGCCTGGCGATCAGCATAGGGTTCTTATCGTAGATGCCCCGGTACCGCTGGTACGTCACCTGGGCAAGGTCGTAATCCGCGCGGGCCGCTTCGAGGTCCGCCCTGGCCCTCTCCACCTGCGCCTGCGCCTCCTCCAGCGCCGCGCCGGCCTGGTCCCGCTGCTCCTCCGCCTGCTGTTCGGCGCCCTGTGCTCCGCGCAGCTGCGCCTTCGCTCGGGCAATCGCAGCGGACGACTGCGCGTAGTCGGCCTCGGCCTTCTCCGCGGCGGCCCGCGCCCGCTGCCGCTCGGCCGCGGCGCGCGCACTGCTCGCCCTGCCGCCTTGCGCACCGGCCAGCGCCGCCTCGTACGCCTGCTGCGCCTGGTCGCGGTCCGCCCGAAGTTCCGGCGCCTGGATCGTCGCAATGACCTGTCCGGCAGCGACGCGGTCGCCTTTGTCCACCGAGATCGTGGCGAGATACCCGGGCACCTTCGCGTAGAGCGTCGTCTCTTGCCACGGATGCACGTCGCCCGGCAGGGAGATCAGCCGCGACACGCTCCTCCACCGTGGCCGGGCCGTCTGAACGGCGACCGGAGCCGCCGGCTGCTGCGCGCGGGCGGACGGCTCGGCCGAGTCGTCGTGCGCGCACGAAGAGAGCAGCAGCAGGCCAACGACGTGAAGCGCGGCGGCCGTTAGTCCGAACCGCGCTCGCGCTCGTCTCATGACGTCCTCCGTTCGCCGAAAGCAGCATGCTCCCGGCATGGCGGTCCGGCGGGTCGCTCACGGAAGCTATTCATTCGCGCTTGCCCCTTCGCGGACCGGCTGCACGTAGTGGGCGCTTTCGATATCCGTCGGATCGAGCGAGGCGGATCGGGTGGTCGCGCGCCCCTGCAATAGTGCGAACACGGACGGCAGCGCGAGCAGCGTTGCGATCGTCGCCGCCGCCAGGCCGCCGATCACTGCTCGGCCGAGCGGCGCCGTCTGCTGCCCGCCTTCTCCCAGTCCCAGCGCCATCGGGACCATCCCAGCCATCATCGCCAGGCTCGTCATCAGGATCGGCCGGAGGCGGCTCTGCGCGCCCTCTATCGCGGCCGCGGGCGCCGTTGCGCCGCCTGTGCGGCTGCGCTCCGCGAAGGTCACGAGCAGGATGGCATTGGCCACCGCTACGCCGACCGCCATGATCGCCCCCATATAGGACTGGATGTTGAGAGTGGTGCCGGTAAGCCACAGCGCCAGCACGACGCCGGCGACCACGGCGGGAGCCGCGGAGATCACGACGATCGGCAGCCGTAGCGATTGGAAGTTCGCCGCAAGCAGCAGGAAAACGACGACGACCGCGACCAGGAAGCCGGTCTGCAGCCCGCCCAGCATGTCCCGCATCGGCGGAATCTGTCCGCGCACGGTCACCGTCACCCTCGGCGGCGGCTTTCCGACCCGCTTGAGGGCCCCGTCGATTCGGGCGGCGGCGCTGCCAAGGTCCTCGCCCACGACGTTGGCGGTGAGGGTTACCATGCGCTGCGAGTCCAGCCGGTCGTACTCGCCCACCGCGACTCCCGGCGTGACCGTCGCAATGTCTCTCAGGAGCGCGGAGCTGCCGCCCTTGCCGGAGACCGGAATATTCTGGATCGCCTCCATCGAGTTCATCTTCAGAATCGGCACGTCCACCTGGACCTGATAGGCGATGCCGCTCTTCGGGTCGGCCCAGTAGTTGGGCGCGGTAAACCGGCTGGAGGAGGTCGCCGCGACCGTGGAGCGCGCGATCTCCGCGCTGGTGAGCCCCATGATGCCGGCCCGTTCGCGATCCACGTCGACCCGCATCGTCGGGTAGTCAAGCGCCTGCCCGAACTGGACGTCGCGCAGCGACTGGATGCGCATCAGGGCATCGCGGACCCGCAGCGCATACGCCTGGTCCACGTCCAGCGCCGGACCGCTGACCGCGATTTCGACGGGCGTCGGTGAACCGAACGACATGACGCGACTCACGATGTCGCTCGGCTCGAAGGAGTACCGCACCTCCGGCTCCTGCGCCGCCAGCCGCTTACGGAGGCGCTCCTTCAGGCCCTCGATGCCGATGCCGGCGCCGCGCTTCAACTGGACCTGCACGACCGCCTCCTCTGGTCCGCCTGTCCAGAGGAACACGGTGTTGATGGGATAGCTCGGCGCCTGAATCCCGACGAAGGCCAGAGTGATCTCGATGTTCTTCGCGCCGACCTCTTCCTTGATGAGATCGAGCGTGCGGAGCAGGACGGCCTCGGTATGCTCGATACGCGACCCCGTGGGCGCGTGGAGGCGAAGCTGGAACTGCCCGGCATCTACCTTCGGGAAGATTTCGGCGCCAAGCCGCGGGCCGACCAGCAGGATAATGAGCGCCGAGACCGCCAGATAGGCGAGCAGCACGGCCCAACGGAGCCGCACGACGCGATGCATTCCCTTCGCGAACCCCTCCTGCACACGGGCGAATCCGCCTCCGGACGCGTGCTCCTCTTTCCCGGCCCGCCGCTTCATCACCCAGACCGCCAGGACCGGCACGAAGGTGCTGGACAGCACGTAGGACGCCACCATCGCGAATCCCACGGCAAGCGAGAGCGGCAGGAAGAGCGAGCGAGCCGCCCCGGTCATGAAGAAAGCCGGCGTGAAGACCGCCAGGATGCAGAGCATCGCCAGCAGGCGCGGCAGGGCCGTCTCGCTGGTCGCGTCCAGGGCCGAGCGCGCCAGCGTCTTCCCGCGGGCCACGTGCGTATGGATATTCTCGATCGTGACCGTGGCCTCGTCGACGAGGATGCCGACGGCCAGCGCCAGCCCGCCGAGCGTCATGATGTTGACGGTCTGTCCGGTCAGCCAGAGCGCCACCATCGCCGCAAGGAGCGCGAGCGGGATATTGAGCACTACGATCAGCGCGCTGCGAAAGTCTCGCAGGAAGAGCAGCACCATCAGGCCGGTCAGGATCGCGCCGATCACGCCCTCGATCATCAGGTTATCGATTGCGCCGGTGACATAGGGCGACTGATCGAACTGGTAGCTGACCGTCACGCCGTCCGGCAGCACGCTCTGGAACTTCGCCAGGTTCTGCTTGACGAGTGCGACGACCGAGAGCGTGGACGCGTCGGCGCGCTTTGTGACCGGTATGTAGACCGTGCGCCGCCCGTTTACGAGCGCATAGCCGGTGGCGATGTCCGCCGAATCCTCCACCGTCCCGATGTCTCGGATGAAGACGGTCTGGACCGATCCGGTTCGGATGGGTACGCTTTCCAGGTCCTTGATGTTGCTTACGGTCGCATTGGTCGGCACGATCGGCATCAGGTCGCCGATGCGCACGTTGCCGGACGGCGAGATCGTGTTTGCCGCGCTCAGGGCGGTCACCACCTCGTCCGGCGACATGTTGTAGGCGCGAAGCCGGTCCGGGTCGGCGTGGATGACGATGGTGCGGGCGCTGCCTCCGAACGGCGGCGGGGCCGACACCCCCGGCAGGGTCGCGAACAGCGGGCGGACGCGGTTCAGCGCCGCGTCCTGGATCTCACCGACCGTGCGGGTATCGCTGGAGAAAACCAGGTCGCCGACCGGCACGCTGCCAGCGTCGAAGCGGGTGACGAACGGCGGAACGGTGCCGGGCGGCATGAAGGCGCGCGCCCGGTTGACGTAGGAGACGGTCTCCGCCATCGCCTGCGCCATATTCGTGCCGGGGTGAAACTGGAGCTTCAGGAGCGCGTTGCCCTGGATCGACTTGGATTCGACGTGCTCGATGCCCGTTATGTAGAGGAAGTGGTACTCATAGTAGTAGGTTACGAACCCTTCCATCTGTGTCGGATCGATTCCGCCGTAGGGCTGCGCGACGTAGATCACCGGCACGCCGAGGTCCGGGAAGGTGTCCCGTGGCATTCGGCCAATGGCGAAGACCGCCGCCAGCGCGACTGCGACCAGTGCAACCAGCACGGTGAACGGCCGGCGCATGGCGGCGACGACGAGGTTCATGCTCCCCTGTCAACCTGAATCGTGATGGTGGGAGGCGCACCCTGGCGCGTCGCCACGACTGCGATGTTCATGCTGCTCCTATTCCGCTTTACTTTACTTTAGTGGACGCACAACCCTGCGGTAGGTATCGCCGATAGCCCAATCCAATGTGGCGCGGGCGCGCTGCAGCTCGTACTGCGTGTTTGCAAGGCCCGCCCTCGCCCGGATCGCGGCGGCCTCAGCGTCGGTGAGCTCGACGAGCGTGTTGAGCTGAAGCCGGTACCGCTCGCTCGCCAGCGCCACGGAGCTGTTCGCGGCGGCGACCTGCGCTTCGGCCGCCTTTACCTGCGCCTCCTCCGTCTGAACGTCGAGCCACGCACGCGCAACCTGCAGCTTCACCGATTCCGCCGCTTCCCGCTCCTGGGCGATGGTCGCGTCCCGCTTCTGTCTCTCCTCCGCGATCCGCCCCTCGACCAGGCCGCCCGTGTACAGCGGAATG
>DATGJU010000132.1:0-13348 GCA_035295045.1 Chthonomonadaceae bacterium | reverse complement strand
GATTGCCGGCGCGATTGAGCGGGGTGTGCCCGCCGTGCTCCCGGGCGTTCGGGTCGGCCCCCAGGTCCAGGAGCAGCGCGGAGAACGGCACGTCCCATGCGATTGCGGCCCGGTGGAGGAGGGTCTGTCCCCCGCCGATTTCCGCGCGAACGAGCGACGGATCTTCGCGTATACGCTGGAACGCCTCGGCCGCCAGCTCCGGGCATCCGCAAACCGCCAGGCAGGCCAGCGCCTCGAGGCGGCTCGGCAGATCGAGACGCATGGCGTCCCGCAGGTCCGGCTGCGCGGCGGCGTCCCGGACCGCTTCGGGGACGCCGCGCTCGACCGCGTCGAGCAGCGCATCCAAGGCCGTCATCGCTCTCCAGCGCCGGGCCACGTCCTCGGCCAGCTCTGCGCCGGTCACTTGGTGCGCCCCGGCGGATCTCGCCGCGCCGGCTGGCCTGCGGGAGTCTTGTGGGCGCTGGGGCAAAGGCCGCTCCCGCTGCCGACAACGGAATCTCTGGCCGACGATAGGCAGCGAGCTCCGGCCCTCGGAGGAAGATTGCGGCGGCCCGGACCACCTCCGGACAAGGCCCGCCGCGACGCCGGACTGACCGCGGTCACGATCCCACCTCGGGCGCGCTGTTGATGAGGAACGTAGAGGATTTGTCGAAGTACTGCCGCATGACGGAGGCGATCGGCTCCTCGATGCCGACCTCCTCGATTGCGGCGCACATCAGTTTGAACCAGGCGTCGCGCTCGGCCTGACCGATTTTGAAACGCACGTGCCGCATCTTCAGGCGCGGATGGCCTCGCTGGTCGCTGTAGGTGCGCGGCCCGCCGAAGAACTGGGCGAGGAAAGCCGCCAGCGTATCGATCGGACTGCATAGTCCCGGCTGATCGGCCGCGCCGCCTGCTGTCGAACCGCTCGCCGCCGCGGCATGCGCCTTCCTGCGGGCCTGGTGCCGGGGATCCCACATGCTCTTCGGGTAGAGCGGTCGGAGCAGCGGATCGGTCTCGACGCCGCGGTAGAACGCCTCCGCGAGCCGCGTGAAGGTCGGCATGCCGCCTACAAGTTCGTACATCGAGCGGCTGGATTGGTCTTCTGCCATTTACACGATCCATCATCGGCCCGGTACTCGGGACCGCAAAGCCCTCTAACATATGACCTGTCGTCCGCCGGGCCTCATCGCACCTGCGCCGGATCGCGAACCTTCATTGCAGCCGCGCGGCCGCCCCTGCGGTCCCGCCCGATTGGAGGCGCGAAGCGTTCTGACGCGCCTACACACGGACCATTTCGCCGATTCTCCTCACGGCCTCCTCGAGCCGCTCGCCGTTCTTATCCCCCATTACCGTGAGGGACATGCGGACGTACCGATCGCCATATTCGCCATAGCCGAGTCCTGGGATCACGAGCACGCCCGCCTCTTCGAGGAGCAGCCTGGCGAACGTCACGGACGTGTGGCCCTCCGGCACGCGCGCCCAGACGTAGAGCGTCGCGTCCGGCTTCTTCACCTTCCAGCCGAGGGCGTTCAGGCCGTCGCACAGGATGTCGCGCCGGCGGCGATACAGGTCCAGCGTGGCCTGGTTGTCGCCGTGGAGCAGCGCATGCGCCGCCGCGAGCGAGACGGCCGGGAACTGCTTGCTGTCCAGGTTGGACTTGAGGCGGTTCAGCGTCGCAATCGCCTCCGGGCTGCCGACGGCGAACCCGATGCGCCATCCGGTCATATTGAACGACTTCGAGAGCGAGTGGAGCTCGATGGTAATATCCTTCGCGCCGGGTACCTGGAGCACGGAGGCGGGTCGGTGCCTCGGATCGTAGTAGACCTCCGAGTACGCGGCGTCGTTCACGAGCAGGATGTTGTGCTCGCGGCAGAACGCGACGGCATCCGCATAAAACGAGAGCGGGGCGGTCGCGCCGGTGGGGTTGTTCGGATAGTTGAGCCACAGCAGCTTGGCACGCCGCGCGACGTCCGCCGGTATAGCGGACAGGTCCGGCAAGAAGCCGTTCTCCTCGAGCAGCGGCATGGCATGGGTCTCGCCGCCCGCCATGAGCGTGTTCACCATATATACGGTATAGGCCGGATCGGGGACAAGAGATATGTCGCCGGCCTCGATGTAGGCCCAGGCGAGGTGCGACAGGCCCTCCTTGCTGCCGATGAGCAGCATCGCCTCGGTTGCGGGGTCGATGGCGACGCCGAAGCGCCGCTGGAACCAGGTCCCCACCGCCTCCAGGAAGGCCGTCCAGCCGGCGCTGGACTCGTCGTAGCGATGCGTTTCCGGATTGCGCGCGGCGACGGCCAGCGCGTCGATGATCGGCTCCGGCGTCGGCTGGTCCGGGTCGCCGATACCCAGGTCGACCAGGTCGCGGCCCTCCGCGATGGCCTTGCGCTTTAGTGCGGCGATCTCTCCAAACAGGTACGGCGGTATCTTCTCCAGCCGGCTGGCGCGGGCAATCACAGGGCTGCGGTCCTCCTCGAACGGGGCGTTGTGCGATCATTATACCCGGTGCCTGGTGGCCTCACCGCCAACTCCCTCTCCCGGCTACATGCTCGCCTGCCGGACCTCACCCCGCCCGCAAGCGGGTAACGGCCCCTCTCTCCTGGCCTCGCCTGGCGAACCACGCCCCCAACTTCCCGCTCCCGGACGGTCGCTTAGGCTCCCTGGGAGCGGGGGGCAATCTAGGAAGTCCCCTTCTCCCCGGCGATTGGAACGAGCCGCCCGGGAGAAGGGGATTTAGGGCGTGAGGTCCGTCCAGTCGCCCTACCCGCCACACAGCCAGGTTCTCCTCTCCCGGGCGAGTGGAACGAGCCGTCCGAGAGAGCGGGATTTTGGGGGCGAGGGCCGCCCAGCGACACGGGGACTCAGGGGTATGGCTAGTCCGCTACGGGAGCGCGTCGAGCGACCCATGTGCCGGCCGGCGGGGGCGGCATCACCGCGGCTCCTCCAGCACGGCCATGAGGACCGGTACGAGCTGCTTCTTTCGCGAGACCATGTCGTCCAGGTCGAACTCGCCGTCGGCGATGCGATTGAAAGGCAGCGCCTGCAGTATCCAGGTCTCGCCGCGGCAGAGCAGGCGGCTGCGGCCCATCACCACGTCCGTCACCATCAGGCATATCAGCGTCAGCCCCTCCTGCCGGCACCGCTCGTCCAGCGCTGCCAGCAGGTCTGCCCGGCGGTCCGGCAGCTCCTGCAGGGCCGCCACCTCCACCTGGCCGATGCTCACCTTCATCCCGCCCATCTGGTAGGACTTGCGGTCGGAGTCCAGGATTTCCGCGGGCGTGCGCGCCGTCAGACCGGGCGAGGCGCGAAGCAGCTCGTCTCCGTAGGCCTCCGTTTCGACGCCGGCGAGGCGCGCAAGCCATGCCGCAATAGAGCGGTCGCGATCGGTTGTGGTCGGCGAGCGAAAGACGAGCGTATCGGACAGGACCCCGCTTAAGAGCATTCCCGCCAGCGGCCTGGGAGGCTCGAGGTTGTGGTCGCGGCAGTACTCGGCGACGAGCGTCGAGGTGCTGCCCACGGGATCGACGACGAACGGGATGGGCGTGGCCGTGGAGGGATTGGCGAGCCGGTGATGGTCCAGCACGCCAATGATCTCCGCCTCGTCGGCATCGGCGACGGCCTGCGAGAGCTCGTTGTGATCCACGAGGATCAAGCGGGCGCGCGGTGGCGCAAGGATATGGCGCCGTGTCGCTATGCCGACGTACTTCCCCTCCTCCGAGACCACCAGGAAGTCGTCGGTCTCGCTTCGCAGCAGAGCGCTGCGGTGGTCGCTCAGCCGGTCGCGCTCACGATACGTCACCGCGGGCTCCGCTATCGTCTGGCACGGCTGCGCAAGCATCAGCGTGACGTTCATCGGCGCCATGTATGCCCTGGCGAGCGCGAGCGACGTGACGATACCGGCCGGCCGCCCTGTCTCGTCCACGACCGGAATGACGCGATCTCCCTCGGCGACGCGCGCCATGGCGGCGGGCAGCGGCGCGTCCGGCAGGACGGACGGCTGCGGCACGGCGACGTGTCCGAACGTCGGCGCGACGCCCGTCAGCAGGAACGGGGACGGCTGCTCGAATCGACGGAGAGCGAAGACGGCCTGCTCGGCGGGCTGACCGGCGCGCGCCGCGGTCGCATCCGTGTGGCCGATCGCGTTAAGGTACCAGGCGTAGCCGAGCGCTGACGCGATGGCATCCGTATCGGGGCGCTGATGTCCGATGACGTACGTGCGGGTCGTGTCCCAACGATCTTTTGGCGGCGGCATCATCGTGAGAGCCTCTCCAGTGTCGCCGTCATTACCTCTTCGGTCTGCGCCTGAATGGTGTAGAACATCGCCTCGCGGAGCAGCCGCTGGGCCGGGTGCGACCGAAGGTTGGCGGCGCCGCTCACCGACGTGACGGCGGCGTGCGCGGCCCGCACCGCGAACTCGATGCTCCAGGCGCGCAGCCTGACGCCGGTATCGAACTGGTCCGGCTCGCCGCCGTGCGGGATCGCCGCCTCGATCTGCCCGCGCAGCTCGTCCCATTCTGCGCCGAACGCCTCCGCGGCGCGCTTTATTGCGGGAATCGGCCGCCGCTCCGCGGAGGCGCAGAGCACGCGCACCGATGCGGCCGCGCAGCCGAGCGGCATCGCCGTCGCGCCAAGCACGCCGTTGCGGTCGTTGCGGCGCATCGTCTCGCGGTCGGAGAAAGAGAGCCGGTGCTCCTCGGGGATGAACCAGTTCTCCAGGGTCAGCTCCACGGTTGCGGAGGCGTTCATCGCGCAGAGTGGGAGAGGCGTCGAGGCGCGGAGCGCGCCCGCGTCCGCCGGCAAAGGAACGTCCGCGAAGACCGCCGGGAAGTCGGCCCGATCCGCGGGCGACCAGAGGTAGACGAACCGGCCGTCCAGGAGCGTCGCGCCGAAGACGACCTGGTTCATCAGCCCCCAGCCGGTGACCCAGGGCGCGGAGCCGTGAATCCGGTAGCCGCCCTCTTCCGGCACGGCGCGCAGCACGGGCGGACCGGGCCGGCGCAGGTGGGCGAAGGAGATGGCGCACATCGCAGCGCCGCGCGCCAGGTCCGGCAGCAGCAGCTCGCGGAGGGTATCGCTCGGTCCTGAGGCGATCATGCGGGACGGGCCGTGATGCTGTGCCTGAATAAAGGTGGTGACGCCGCAGTAGGAGGCGAGTATCTGCGTTACTTCTCGCTGCGTGGCGCCAGACGCGTCGAGCCCGCCGTACCTCCGGGGCGCGCCCATTCCGAGCAGGCCGGAGGCGGCGAGAGCCTCGAAGTTCCCGCGGTTGGGACCGGGAAGCTGGTCGCTCGTCTCGGCGTTCGGGCCGAGCACGTTCTCGCCGAGTCGCCGCGCGATCTCCCGTATCTCCGCGTCGCCGACGGCCGTCCGTCCCGGCGCGTCGGCCGCCTGCGCGGCGCCGATTGCGTCGGCGGTGCTCTCGTCTGGCGGCCTCTCGGGGGCCGGCGGCTGCGTCACGGGCGGGTCTCCTGATCGTCGCGGTACCGCGATAAGTTTACCCGGTTTGCGCTCCGCAAACTGAAGTTGCGAAACCGTGCAACAAAACCCCGTCGCCCACCTGTCTCTGATTCAACGGCCGCGCGCCGGCCCAATCCGCCCTTGAGAGGACACGACCTTGCCCGACCCGACGCCCAGCCCCCCGACCCAGGCCACCAACCAGGGACCCGGAACCAGTAACCAGGTACCCATCCTTCTCGACCTGCCGGACGAGCTCGCCGGCCCGCGCGTCCTCGTCCGGCCCTACCGGACCGGGGACGGCGCGGCGCTGTGGGAGGCCGTGGAGGAGTCGCGCGAGCACATCATGCCCTGGCTGCCCTGGGGCGACACGCACAAATCGCCCGACGATTCGGAGGCGTTCGCGCGGCGCATGCAGGCCAACTGGCTGCTGCGCGAGGACCTTTCGCTATCGATATGGGACCGCGCAGGCGCCCGCTACCTCGGCGGCAGCGGCCTGCACCGGGCGGACTGGAAGATCCCTTCGTTCGAGATCGGCTATTGGCTGCGGAAGTCGGCCGCCGGCCAGGGCTACATGACGGAGGCGGTCCGGCTCATCACGGAGCTGGCGTTCACTACGCTAGGCGCAAAGCGCGTCTTCATCCGGTGCGCCGCCGCAAACACCAGGAGCGCCGCCGTTCCGCCGCGGGCGGGCTATACGCTGGAGGGAGTACTGCGCAATTCCCACGTGGACGCGCGCGGCGCCCTCCACGATATGATGCTCTTCGCCATGACGCCGGAGGACTACGAGCGCGCGCTCCCAACCCGAAGCTGAGTCCTGGTGATAGTCAACTCCATGCGAGCGCAATAAGCCGGTCGATTTCGCCTCGACCGGCTTCGCGCAGCGCCGGGGCCGCCGCACCCGCAAGCGGGTACCAGAACCCCGCGCACCCAGGGGGTACCCGGTGGCCTTCGGCCCAGTTCCCGCCTGCGCGGGAACATCGAATCCGACGGGTCGCGTTCAGATTGTTCGGTCGTCGCTCGAAGGCACGAAAGTCAATGATCGATTCGTGCCTCACTGCTCTCGATCGGCGAGCGTGATCCCCCACCTATTCGGCAGATTATCGATCGTTATGCTGGGACGTCGCGCGCGGCCTGCGTTCGGGTGGTTGGAGGTATAGCCTATCGGCTGACGGGGAATTCGACCACGACGCGGCCGCCGCCCTCGGCGCGGTTCTCGTACCGGACGCTGCCGCCGAGATCGTGTCGCCCGGCGATGTCGATCAGGCAGAGGCCGGTGCCGGTTGCGGTGCGCCAATCAAAGTTTGCCGGGAAGCCGCGGCCCTCGTCGCTCACCTCCAGCCGGACGGCGCCGTTCGAGCGCGCCAGCGTGACGTGGACGACCCCCTTGCCGTGCTTGATCGCGTTCGTCGCCATCTCGTTTACCAGTATGCAGAGGCTGCCGATCTCATTCACTGAGAGCACCACGTCCTCTGCCTCGCAGCGGATTTCGCGGCCGTGCGCTATCGCTTCCAGCAGCGGCATCAGCTTCTCCAGGGCAGTTCGCGCCGAGATCGACCCGACGTCGGCCTCTTCCCGCGAGCGTTCCATCAGCAGGTCGTGCATTGCCGCCAGCGAGCAGGTGTGGTGCTCGATGCGGCCAAGCGCCGTCACCGGAACCGTGTCCTTGCCCTCCTCGATCGGGAGCTGCGCCAACGCCATGATAACCTGAAGATTGTTGCGGACATGGTGATGCGTAACTTCTACCGAGAGTCTCAGCCGGGCATTGAGCGCCTCGATGGCCTCCTGATGCGCCCGCAACCGCTCTTCCGTCACCTGCCGCCGCTCGATCTCCCTTTGCGCAGACCGGAACGATCGGGCGTTGTCCACCGCCAGCGCCGCGCTATGCGCCATGTCCTCTGCGATCGCCATCTCGGATTCCGTATAGCGCCTCCCGGACTCGGCCGATACGAACGTGATGACGCCGATCGTCGCGCCACGCGCGTTCATCGGCACCAACATGACGGACGTGAACCCGACCTGGCGCATTTTCCGGAGGTGCTCCTCGTCGCGCGCGCCGGCGACGAGCATGGCGTCCGATATCTCGGGGTAGATCTCCGTGCGCCCGGTCCGAAGTACTCGCGGCACGCCCGTCGGCGCGTCCGGCTCGTACGGGTACCGCTGCTGAAGCTCCTTGGCCCACCGCACCTTGTCCGGATCGACATGCGCAACGGCAAGCTGCCGCACGCCCGAATCGGGCTCGACGATGTGAACGACGCACCAGTCCGCAAGGGTGGGTACGGCAAGCCTCGCGACGGTTGCGAGCGTCGTTTCGTAGTCGAGCGAGGAGGCGAGGGCCGCGCTGGAATCGGCCAGGAACCGCTCCGTCTCCGCCGCGCGCTTCCGCGAATCGATGTCGGTGCAGGTACCGAACCAGCGGACAACACGGCCATTTTCGTCGTTCAGCGGCACGGCCCGCACGAGAAACCAGCGATAGGACCCGTCCGCTCCCCGCAAGCGATGCTCCACCTCGTATGGCCCGCCGCTGTCCACGGCCTGCGCCCAGAGAGCGCGCGCGTGCTCGTCGTCATCGGGGTGATTGAAGGTGGGCCTCTCGCTGGATTGCATCTGCTCCGGCGTGGATCCGGTGTAGTCGTACCAACCCCGATTGAAGAACTCCGGATTGCCCTCTGCGTCGGCGATCCAGGCGAGCTGCGGCATGGCTTCGGTAAGCTGGCGGTATTGCGATTCGCTCTGCCGGAGCGCCTCCTCCAGCAGCTTCTGCTCGTGGATGTCGGTGGTGGTTCCGATCCAGCGCGTGATCTCTCCCGCCGCGTCGAGGAGCGGCACCGCGCGGACGAGGAACCAGCGATACACGCCGTCATGCCGCCGGATGCGCAGCTCACAGGAATAAGGCGCGCGCTCCTCGCGCGCCCTCTTCCAGATCGGAACCAGATGCTTGAAATCGTCGGGATGATGAAGCACGTTGGATGGGAGCCGGTCGGCCTGCGTCAGCGTAAGGCCGGTGTAGTCCATCCAGCGCTGGTTCACAAAGATCGCCTCGCCGTCCGCGCCGCACGCCCATACGAAATCGGGAACCGCCTCTCCCAGAGTCCGATAGAGCCGCTCGCTCTCCTGCAGCCGCGAGAAGGCCTCCTGCTCGATCTTCCGCCGCTGCGCGCTCTGCTGGCTAAGATCGTGGCGCAGTCGCGCGAATTCGGTTTCCTGCTGCCGAAGGTCCCGCCGAGCGGCGCGCAGCTCGAGCTGGGCGACGACCTGCCGGCCGATCTTGGCGAGAGTGCCGGCGGGGTCTCCGGTCGCGCCGCGCGTGGCGCGATCGGCGATGCATAGGGCGCCAAACTGTGCGCCGGATTCGTCCAAGAGCGGCGCGCCGGCAAGGTATCGGATCGGGCCCTGCTCGTCGGTATCCGGCCGCTCCGTCGGCTCCGGTGGCGCTGTCGACAGCTGGACCGGAGCGCCGGCCTCGACGATCCGCCTTCCATGGAGCTCGGCGACGACCTGGTCTGAAGGCGCGAAGCGGGGGCCGCTCAAGATCGTCCTGTTCGGCCCGATGACCAGGTAGAGGAATGCGATCGGCGCGCCTGTCAGGTCGCGCGCCAGCTGAAGCAGGTCGCCGAAATCGGCGTCGAACATCTCCTGAGGTATCTGCTCGCGGCTGAGGTAGTCGGGGATCGTGGTTCGAGCAGGCGGTTGTCCTGGTTCAACGGGCATCTTCGGCCTTCATGGGCTTAAGCGGAGCCGCGCAGAGAGGATACCCGTCCGCCAGTCCGGGCACGCTCGTCGGGCGGCCGCTGCACGCCCTGGCCTTGTCCGCGTGGCACGCGGGCGGCGGACGGAATCACGATGGTCGCGACACCTCGGCCGGAGCTGCGTCGCGGCAGCATCACATGGCCTGGTATCTGTGTCGGGATTATAGAACGAAAAACTCAGGGTGTCGTTACAGCGGGCGAGCGGCGGCGACGTCTATTCGCCTGCGCGCCGGGCGACCTCGATCAGGCCAAGCTCCTCCGCGCCGCGCTTGAGTCCGCGCAGCCGCTTCCGATTGGCGCGCGCCAGCACCCGGAACACCAGCGGGTCGCACAGCCAGCCGATCCAGGGATAGCGCGCCTCGTAAACGCACTTGAATGTTACCTCCGTATCGCCGTCCTCCAGCGCGCGGAAGTGCCAGCTGCCCACCAGCTGGCGGAAATACCGCGGTCCACGAACCATCTTCACGGCCATCACGGAGGGCCGTGTAAACCCGAAGTACTCCAGCGTCACCGAGAGGCCCGCCGCATACCTCAGCCGAACGCGCGAGCCCGTGCCCGGGGCGGTGCCACGCACGAAGCTTGCCTCGCGCAACAGAGGGTCCCAACGAAGCTGCCGGTCGTAGTCCGATGCGAGATCGAAGACCGCCTCCAGTGGCGCGTGAATCTGCATTATACTTCCGAGCGCCGGCACTCAACTGCTCCTTCGACAGCACGAGGGCCCGGGACCGCCGCGATAGGTCGGCCGCAGGATTTCAACCACACTATTGCGAATGATAATCTACCATGAATTTACAAAAACTTCGGAGATTTTCCGGCGCATTTCTACTGTTTGCCGCAGGCGCCGTTGTTCCAGCCGGGCGCTCTCTGGCGCAGGAGCCGGTGAAGCCGCTCGTTCCTGGCGCGACGCCCGCGCCCACGCACGGCCATTCGGTCCTCGGCGAGGCGTTCAACGAGGGGCCACGCCAGCACGCCTATCTTATGAAGGGCATGCCGAACATTGTATTCCCCGTTACCACCGCCAAGACCGCAGCACAGCGGTTCTTCACCCAGGGAGTGGCTCAGCTTCACGGGTTCTGGTACTTCGAGGCGGAGCGGTCATTCCGGCAGGCCGCCGCCATCGATCCGAGCTGCGCAATGGCGTACTGGGGCATGGCGATGGCGAACACCAACAACGCTGCGCGCGCCCGCGAGTTCATCCGGCGGGCCGAGGAAAAGCGCGCCAATGCAGGTTCGCGCGAACAGATGTGGATCGACGCCCTGGCCGGCTACTACAAGCCGGATGCCAGGGGCAAGGAGCGCGATCAGCGCTACCTCGACGCGCTCCAGGCGATCGTGAAGGCGTATCCTGCGGACCTGGAGGCCAAGGCGTTCTTCTGCCTCGAGAGCTGGGAGCACGCGAACACAGTCCCAATCAAGGACTATGCTGCGGTCGACGCGATGTATGCCGACATCCTGAAGCAGAACCCGATGCACCCGCTGCACCACTATCGAATCCACTTGTGGAACAGCCGGGACGACGCCAAGGCACTCAACTCCGCGGCGCTGTGCGGCCCGTCGTCGCCGGGCATTGCGCACATGTGGCACATGCAGGGCCACACCTACTCGTCGCTGCACCGGTACGCCGACGCCGCATGGTCGCAGGAGGCGGCGGCCCGCGTGGACCACGCGCAGATGAACCGCAACCGGATCATGCCGGACGAGGTGTTCAACTACGCGCACAACAACCAGTGGCTCGTGGAGGACCTGGACTACATCGGCCGCGTCCACTCGGCGATCGACCTGGCGAAGAACATGGTCGAGCTTCCGCGTCACCCCGCCTACAACACGATAGGCGGCAGCCGGAGCGCGGCCGAAGGCCGCATGCGCCTGCTGCAGACGCTGCAGGACTACGAGCTCTGGGACGACGCGATCGCGCTCAGCCGCACGAACTACCTGGAGCCGACCGATCTGCCGGACCACCAGATCGAGCGGCTGCGGCTGCTCGCGGTTGCTGCCTGCAGCAAGCCGGACGTCGCCCTGCGCGACGAGGTGGAGCGCGCGCTCACTGCGATGAAGCAGTCCGGCAAGGCCAGGATATCCGACGGCGAGAAGACGCTCAGCGAGGCGGAGCGCAAGAGCGTGGACGACATCCTCACCGAGATGCGCTGCTACGCCGCGATAGGCGCGGGCGACAGGGCGGACGCCGCGGCGCTTCTCACGCAGCTCGGCGACAAGCTTCCGCGTGAGCGCGCCGCACGGCTCTGGATGCGCGTCGGCAACACCGATAAGGCGATCGAGCTGGCCAGGTCGGGCATCAATGGCCGGGCCGGACAGGTTGCGCCGCTCGGCTGCTACGTCGATATCCTGTTCCAGGCCGGCAAAAAGGACGAGGCGCGCAACCAGTTCAAGAAGCTGCGCGAGATATCCGGCTCGATCGATTCGGAGGATATGGCGACGGTCCCGCTGTTCAGGCGCCTCTCGGTCGCCGCGGACGGGCTAGGCCTCCCGATCGATTGGCGCCTGCCGCCGCCCATGCTGAAGGATATCGGGCCGCGGCCCCCGCTCGCCAGCCTCGGCCCGTTCCGCTGGCACCCGGTCGCGGCATCCGGCTGGACGCTGGCGGACAAGGAGGGCAAGCGCGTCAGCCTCGCCGACTATACGCGCCGGGGCCGGCCGGTGATCATGGTGCTGTATCTCGGCTCGGGCTGCCCCGCCTGCGTCGAGCAGCTCAACGCGCTCGCGCCGATGGCGAAGGAGTTCGACGCGGCCGGCATCTCGCTGGTCGCGATCGGGGTCGATCCGCGCAAGGAGCTGCACCAGACGCTGGAGCAGTGCAAGACGCCGGAGGGCTTCCCGTTCCCCGTGCTGTCGGACAAAGAGATGCGCGTATTCAAGGCCTATCGCGCCTACGACGACTTCGAGAAGATGCCGCTGCACGGCGTCTACCTGATCGACGGCAGGGGCCTGGTCCGCTGGCAGGACATCGGTTTCAAGCCCTTCACGCAGACAAAGTTCCTCCTTGACGAGGCCAGGCGCCTGCTGGCCCTTCCGGAGGTCGCCCAGACCGGCGTGGCCGGGGAAGTCGCGAACTGATCGAGGCTATTGGGGATGGGACACTTCGTATTTGAGGGTCGGGTGGCCCATGCGGGAGGCGTAGTAGGCGTCGCTGGCAGGGTCCCAGCCGAAGTTCGTAAACCAGCCGGCGGCCCACTGCTTGGCAGGCGTCCAGTCCGGCGGGCTCTCCTTGGGCCAGGTCGGGAAGGGCGCCGCCAGAGTCCAGGTCGCGCCGCCATCCTCCGACCGCCATAGCCCCGCCACATGGTCCCGCCGCGCGACGACGACGATCTGCCTCTCGGTGCGGCCGAAGAACGGTCCCCACGCCGCTTCGATCGGGCCGCCCTGCGCCTGCCAAGTCTGGCCCCTGTCTCTGCTGACGAGCAGGCCCTCTTTAGACACCCAGTAGCCTACGCCTTTGAAAACGCAGAGAACGCGGCCCGTCGGGGTACGGTCCGACACTCTGCTCCAGGTGGCGCCGCCGTCCGTGCTGCGCAGGATGCCGTCGCCCCGGCTCGCGACGAAGGCGGTGAAGTCGAAGATTCCGACGGCCGTGAAGTCCTCGCCGAGCAGCTTCCAGGATTTGCCTCCATCGGCGCTCGCGTGCAGCTCGCCGCCGGATTCGTGGTGGACCGCCAGGAGCGATTGCGGGCGGGGAACGCTCCAGTCGACGGCGCCGTAGTCCCAGCCCCTGCCGTGCGGCTCGAAGGGCTGCCAGGTCCTGCCGCCATCGAGCGTCATGCCGCTGCGGCCGTCGAGCATGAAGCAGGCGAGCCGCCCGCCTGCCGGATCGAGGTTGATTGCGTAGCCGGTCTCGCAGCGGCCGCCTATCACGCCCGCCGTATCGCGCGCAAAGGTCACTCCGCCGTTCGTGCTGGTCCAGATGCCCTGGTCCGGCACGATCAGCCGCACGACGCCGCGCCGGTCGACCGCGACGCCCGCCGTACCGCCGGGCCAGCTCGGCTTCTTGCCGGCGTCGGTCAGGCTTTTCAGAATACCGTCCGAGATCGGCTGCCACTCGGGGGCGGCGGCGGCCTGACAGGCACGAGCGGTGGCGCAGCGGCGCTGAGATACCTGCGGCACCGAGCCGGACCGCACTGCTGGCCCTACGGCCGCCATCGTGCGCAGGC
>DATGJU010000131.1:0-5042 GCA_035295045.1 Chthonomonadaceae bacterium | reverse complement strand
CAACCCATTCGGCCCGGAGATCAGGTCGTCCACAGGGCGCAGGAAGCGCGCCCGCGCGAAGCGCAGGATGTTGCTGGCATGGATGACGAACACTTCCGGCGCGCGATGGCCCAACCCTGCCACGAACAGCTTGTTGTAGTAGGTGGCCCAGTCCATCCGCTGCATGATGACCTGGACGCCCGGGTTTTCCGCATTGAACCGCTTGACGAGACGGAGCATCGTCCGGCCGTCCGGCCCGGTGAAGCCGTTCCAGTAGCGCAGCACTGTCCGCCGGCCGCCTCCCACCGCGCAGCCGGAGGCGAGCGCGGCGCTCGATACGACGAGACCGCCGATGAACTCCCGCCGCGAAGGGGAACGTGGTCGATCAGCACTCATGGAGTCACGCTCCCGTCCAGCGATGCGCCGGCCTAGCAGGAGGAGAGCCGAATCACGTTCCAGGAGTAGGGCGGCAGCTCCGCGGTGAGCGATTCACCGTCGAGCCTCGGCTGCGCCGGCGCGGCGCTCGGCGTTACGGTGTCCGGCCGGCCGGCGGTGTTGGCCGCCTTCAGGTCCGCGTGGGCCAGGACGTCGTGGCCGGCGACCTCTAGCCTCGCGAAGCCGCGGAGCGTGCCGCGAAGCGTGACTGCCTCGCCGGCGGGATCGCGGTTGACGGCGAAGACGGTCAGCCCGTTCTCGCCACGGACGGCCGCCGCGATCACGCTCGGCGAATCGTCGCGGACCTTGCTGGCGTAGGCCGGCGCGTTGACGATCGCCCGAAGCGCCGTCCCGCGGCCATGGCGGGAGGCGGCGGCGAAGGGATGGAAGATCGTCTGCTTCCAGGCCCGGCCGCCCGGCTCCGTCATAATCGGCGCGATCACGTTCACGACCTGCGCCATGCAGCCGATCTTGACGCGGTCGGCGTGCTGCAGCAGCGTGATCAGCATGCCGCCAACCACCAGCGCGTCCTCCATATTGTAGATCTGCTCGAGCTGCGGCCGCGCCTGGGACCATTTCGCGCCGGCATTCGACTGGTCCGGAGTCTGGCTCCAGACATTCCACTCGTCGAAGCTGAGGTTGATCTTGCGCCGCTGCTTCTTGGAGGCGCCCACCGCGTCGCAGAGCGCGGCCGCCTCGCGGATGAAGTCGGCCATCTCATCCGGCCGGGCCAGGAACGCGGGCGTATCGTTCTCCTTGTTGCCGTAGTAGGTGTGCAGCGAAAGGTAGTCCGTCTGCCCGTAGGCCTCATGAAGCGCCTCCCACTCCCACCGGCCGAAGGTCGCCATTCCGCGGCCGGAGGATCCGCAGAGCACGGTCTCGACCGTCGGGTCGGTCCACTTCATCAGCTTGGCGGCTTCGGCGGCCGCGCGGCCGTATTCCCACGCCGTCTTGCTGCAGATCTGCCAGGGCCCGTCCATCTCGTTGCCGAGGCACCAGACCTTGACGTTGTGCGGCTCCGGATGCCCGTTCGATCGCCGCATGTCGCTCCAGGCCGTGCCGCCAGGGTGGTTGCAGTACTCCACGAGCGCCTGCGCCTCCTCAGGCCCGCGCGTGCCGAGGTTGACGGCGAGCATGGGAGCCGTATCGACGGCGCGGCACCAGTCGATGAACTCGTCGGTGCCGAAGCTATTCGGCTCCAGCGCGCCCCAGGCGAGGTCGAGTCGCTTCGGCCGCTTGTCTCGCGGCCCCACTCCATCCTCCCAGCGGTAGCCGGAGACGAAGTTTCCGCCGGGGTAGCGCATGATCGGCATGCGGAGCTCGCGCACCAGGGCGACAACATCTTGCCGGAAGCCGTTCGCGTCCGCGGTAGGATGGTCCGGCTCGTAGATTCCGGAGTAGATATGGCGGCCTAGGTGCTCCGCGAACCCTCCGAAGAGGCGCGGGTCCACCTCCGCGAGGGTGTAGTCGGCGTCCAGGACTATCGTCGCCTGTTTCATGTCGCTCCCGTCCAGCAAGGTTTCGCCCATTGTACACAGGGCGGGGCGGCGTGTCAATTGTGGCAGGACATTGTTTCGGCGGAGGAAGGTGAGGGGGCGATGAGGTGAGAGGGTGACTGCGTGTGTGATACTGCACACTCGCGTCGTTGCCAATCGCACATGTTGGGTGTGTTGGATGACACGGCGCGGTTTGGCGATGCGGCGGATAATCATCTCATCGAAATCCGGTGCGAACGGACGCAATTGCGCGGCCGATGGTCCGCCGGGAGTGGAGACGATGATGGACAAGCTGAATCGAACGATCAGAATCTATACAGGCTGGCAGATGGTGATCGCGCTGGTCGTGGCCGCCTGCCTGATTGCCGCCGCGGCCGGCGCGAGCACGAAGGCGCCGAAGCCCAAACCCGGTTTCCCCAACGTGTTCACACTGACGGTCTGCGATGACGACGAGACCGCGACCACGGACATTGGGACCGTGCAGGCGCACATAAAGAACGTGAGGTCGTCCGACTCGAAGGCCGCGACCGCGGGCGAGCACGGCACCAATAGCCTGTTGATCAAGGGCCACAATCCCGGCACGACGAACGTGACGTTCGACATCTCGCCGGAGAATGACGGCAACTACACGACGCTGACGATCGAGGTCACGGTGATCAAGTGCCCACGGAAAAAGGCCAAGGCCGCGGCGGTCAGGCCGAATGCGCCGGCGAACGGCGTGGTCCAGGGCCTCATCGTACACGAGTTCGAGACGGCGCACGGCAAGGTGGTCGTCAATCTTCCGGACGACGTCGCCGCCGGCGACACGATCTCGGGCGCCGTTATCGGAGTGCCGAGTGGCAAGAGCGAGGCGGAGCAGGCGAAGAACCAGAGCGCGCTGGACGGGTACGTGGTCGCGGTGGACGGGAATCCGTCGAAGCCTGGCGACAAGTGGGCCACATGGGCCATACCTGCAGGCGCCGCAGGCGTCGCGGTCGCGCTGCTGGACGGCCACGGGCACAAGGTCGCGGAAGAGATGATCGCGGTTGCGCCTGCGCAGCCTACCGCTCCGGCCGGAGCGACCGACCCGAGCGGGTTCCACCTGCCGGCAATGGGCCAGGCCGGCAAGACGATGGCCATTCACGGCCCCTTCGACGGCAATATGGCTACCTCGCACGTCTCGCTCGACGGCAGGCCGTGCCTTCCGCTGGCCGAGTCGCCCCGGCAGCTCGTGGCGGCAGCTCCGCAAGACCTCGTCGGAGTCCATACGCTCGAAGTGCGAAAGAACGGCGCCGTCGCGACCGCGCCTTACCGCGCCATGGGCTTCCAGCTCACCGCCTCCAGCACCGTGATGCACACGGGCGGCCAGATCGTGCTCTCCGTCCACGCAACGGGCCTGGAGGGGATCACGTCCAGCGTGCCCATGCTGCTCACCAACGACTCGCCGGAGATCGTGCGGATGGCCGGCGGCGACTTCCAGACGGTTATGCTGGCGCCGGGCCAGGTCGGTCCGGACGGCTCCTGCACCGTCGACGTTCACCTGACGGCCCTGAAGCCCGGTCCCTACCAGATCAGCGCGCGCCTCGCCGCACGCAAGGATGGCGGCGCGCCCTCCGCGGGTCTGGCGTTCGCCGACGCTCCGGCGGGCCTGCCGTGACCGCTCCCCAGAGAGCAGCGCCGAATCGAGGGACCGGGCGTTGCCCGGTCCCTCGATTCGCGCCTTCTTGTGCCCGGCCGGAAGATTGCCAGCACTGCGAGTCCGCCGGAAGGCTCGCCGCGCAGGAAACGGACGTGCCGTACGCGAACTGCCGCCGCGTAAGCTGCAAAAGTCAGGTCCGGTTGCCGGGCGCGGGGCCCTACGGCTCCGTAGGACCGCCCTGGCGAAGTGTCGTTCGCGAGCAGGCCGGCATGGATCGCGATCGACGAGGGAGCGACGCCGCTGAGACGACCGCTTTGGATAATCCTGGGACCGATTCCGCTGCTCCTGGCGCTGACCTCGAGCTCTGCTCCGCCTCGCGCGCCTGCAGGCCCTCAGGCGGCCGCCGAGGGGGTTCCGGCCACGCAGCTCGCGCAGCCTATCCACGACCCGTGCATCGTCAAGGAGCGGGACACGTACCACGTGTTCGCCACGGGGCCGGGCATTCCGGAGATCGTATCGCGGGACCTGGTCCACTGGAAGCCGGCGGGCCGCGTGTTCGAGGGCGACGGGCCGGCGTGGATCCACGAGGAGCTGCCGGAGAGCCGCGGCCTCTGGGCGCCGGACATCTGCTTCTACGGCGGCCGGTACCATCTCACCTACGCCGTGTCGCGGTTCGGCAGCAATCGCTCGATCATCGGCATGGCGTCCAGCAGGACGCTGGACCGGGCGAGCCGCGACTATGGCTGGGTGGACGAGGGGAAGGTGACCGAGTCGCGCCGCGAGGACAACTTCAACGCGATCGACCCGAACATCCTGCCGCTCGACCGGAGGCGATTGGCGCTGACGTTCGGCTCGTTCTGGTCCGGCATCAAGCTGCTGCCACTGGACACCGCCACCGGCAAGCCCCTGCCGGACGCGAAGCCGATCGCGCTGGCGCAGCGGCCCTCGCCGGACGCGCTGGAGGCGCCGTTCCTGATCCGCCGCGGGCGCTGGTTCTACCTGTTCGTCTCGTTCGACTTCTGCTGCCGCGGCCTGAACAGCACCTACAACGTGCGCGTCGGCCGGTCGGAGAGGCTGGAGGGGCCGTACGCCGACCGGGACGGGAAGCCGATGCTGGAGGGCGGCGGCACGCAGATCACCTTCCCGGAGGGCACGCGAGTCGGTCCCGGCCACTGCGCCGTCCTGCGCGACGGCGGCCGGGACTACCTCGCGACGCACTACTACGACGGTGCCCGCAACGGCTTCCCGACGCTGCAGGTCCTGCCGATGACGTGGGACAGGGATGGCTGGCCGGCCGTGGGGCGGGCGAGGTAGCTGGTAGCTGGAGGGGTGGGCCGCGCCGCGGCCACAAATGGCACGGGCCGGGCCAACGGTTTCCGACCATAAATGGCACGGGCCGCGCCGACGCGTGACTACATACGCCAGTCGGCGCCCGGCATAATCCTGTGCATGAACTCGTCGAAGCGGGGCACGGTGAACGCCGTGTCTCCGTGGCTGGGGCTCCAGACCATTCC
>DATGJU010000130.1:0-13162 GCA_035295045.1 Chthonomonadaceae bacterium | reverse complement strand
CGGCCGCATTTCGACCGTGACTTTGCCGGACACAGGCAGTTCGAGAAGACCATCCGCGGCGGAATATGTACCGTTCGACCCGAGCTCCAAGCGCCTATCATCTATCACGAGCTGCGGGGCTCTCTTCAATCCTACCACAATAATTCGGTACGTGCGTTTCGGCCAGCCCGCCACGGTGAACTTGATCAGGCCTTCATCATCTTTCAGGACGCGGATTTCACCCGGTGAATGCACGTATATCCCCGGGTTACGTTGAAATCCCTGCAGGTCGCAAAGCGGTCCCCGCATCCAGAGCTGGGCCGCGTCCGCCTCGAGCGTGCCGGGATTGATTCCGGGATCGTTACGGATCTGGCTTCGCAGAGTAACCGAGTCCGGCAGCAACCCCTGGCGCCTGGGGTCCGATCCGCGCGGCCACGTCTGCTGCATACCCGACAGGGTTATTCCATCGGCGATTGTCTTCCAGTCCGGATTCGAATCGTATTTATAGAGGCGATAGAGCGCGTCGGCGTACACCAGACCGCACCACTGGACCGGCCGGCCCATCCAGTTCGGCGCGACCCACTGAGTCGCGCCGTAGACAGCGACCGTCGCATACACGCCGATCGGATCGGAAGCTGCTCTCGCGGCCGGCGCGGCGGAGCCGGATTCGGCTGCGGCCGGCTGCGTGAGCGGCGGCGCGCCATACACGAACGGCACTCCGGTCCAGGCCCAATACCTCGCCGCCTCGAGATAGCGCGGATCGGCGGAGAGCGCGAATCCCAGGGTATAGGCGCGGACCAGATAGGCGGAGGCCAGGATGTCCGGCGTGTGGAGCGGCACCTCCCACGTCTGCGCGCCGCGCGGAGCGCTCCCGGCGAACTTGTCCAGCCCATCCAGGAGTTTCAGCCCCGCGCGCACCAGCTCCGGTTCGCCGCACTGCGCCGCGCAGTCGAGCACGGCGCCAACCGCCTGCGCTGTCAGGCCGTTCGCGTCCGGCGCGAAGTGCGTGCGGCCAAAGTCCGGGCCACCGGCCTTGCGCCGGTACGGCAGCGATCCGTCGAGCGCGAACTGTTTGAGCAGTTCGTGGCCCGCCTCGCGCGCCTGCTGCGAGCACAGCGCGCCACCGCCGTAGAGCACAACTGGGAGTGGATAACGGACGTGACCGATGGCCGCGACGTTGCGGTCGGACGGCGGCGCCTGGGCGAGCGCCATGGCTGCGGCATCGCGCAGGCGCGCGCGCTGCGCATCGCTGGTGGTGTTGTCCGCCAGCCAGTCGAGATAGGCGGCCGCGTCCGCCGCGGGCTGTGGCTGGAACGAACCCGGCTGCGCGTGCCGGTATCGACCGGCGGCGCCCAGTCCCGTATCCAGCCAGCCGGCTGCGGCCAAGTCCACGTATCCCCGTCGCGTCAGGCCCGTCCGCGGCAGCGGCGGCAGGCCGCGGAGCGCAACGTACTGCGCGACCGCGGGCACGACGCTCGCGCCCTTGCCGCCCAGGATCGTGGCGTGGAGGACGAGTGGCCGGCCCGCCCGCAGCTCCTGCGGCGCGTACGGCAGCATCCGACCTTCTTCGCGATTCTGGCCGTCGGAGCCGGGGTAGAGCATGGCCATCACGTGGCCGCCGGATCCGAGCTTGCGGTCCGGCGAGTCGAAGAGGGGACAGAAGGCTGCATCGGGCGTCCAGGAGAGGCCGACGTAGCGGCCGTCGTTCTGGACGACCATGAGCGGCATCGTGACCTTGGCCGAATCGGGCGTCTGCCGGTGCGAGCCCGGCCCCTCGATGTCGGCCTCGCTGCTGCTCGGCTCGTTCGCGTCGAGGTACTCAAGGCCGGCGAACAGGGCGTGCTCTTTCTTCGCGCCGAAGGTGCCGGAGCCGGGCAGGATCGTCATCATCGGCAGGTAGAGGACGCTCCGGTCCTGCTCGACGCTCACCTCCGTCGCCACATCGATCGCGCCTGGGGCTGCCGGCGTAAATGTCTGCCGGACCTGCCAGCGAGTCCCGCCCGGCTCGGTCATGGTGACGATCGTCGCGATCGCCGATCCGTTCTTGACGGCCCGCGCGCCGGCGACGCTGCGGCCGATGTCGAGCCAGCGCGCCTTGCCGCCGTCCGCCAGGCCGATGAGAGGGCGCGTATGGCCGATCGCCATCGGCCGGCCGGCGACGGAGACGACGAAGTCGTTCCATTGCGCGCTGGCCAGAACGATTCTCAGGTCGCCGGACTGGACTGCGACGTCCTCGTTAGGCGGGTTCGGAGGGTCCGGCGGCAGCCAGGCCGGGTCCTCATAAACGGTCCGCGGAAGCACCGCCAGCCGCGCTACTGTGCACGCGCCAGAGTCTCCGGGCGGGTCGAAGCGCAGGCGGTACCCGGGGCCGAGCGCAGGGACCGGGACTCTCGCGTCCTCCCAAACGCCCGGCCGGCAGGCAAAATGTACCGAATCGGCCTCCGATGGGTGATCGCGAAAGTAGAAGAGCTGCGCGTCGCCGCCCTGCTCGGACCGAAGGCGCAGGGTGACCCAGAGCGGCTGGCCAGCAGGGTAGTCGCGCGGCGGTCCGTAGAGGTAGGGATCGGAGCCGCCTATGGAGAAGCGCAGGCCCTGAGCGCCCGCGTCCAGGGCCGCCACGTCGTGCGCCGCAGTCCAGCCGAGCGCGGTGGCGGAACGCGCGAAGTCGAACTCGACCATGGGAGGCGCCGCCTGCGCAGAGGCGGCGGCCGAGCGGGCATAATCGTCCGCACCGATCACAAGAACCAGGAAAACCGCTCCAAGGAAGTACGTCAGCCAGTTGATAACGCGCATGGAAACCATATCGCCATCATTATAGCATCGGTATAAATAAGAGGAACCTTCCGCCGATTCCTGAGAGAAGATAGTCCGAGCGTGGACAGAAAAAGCAGGAGACGATTGTCTCCTGCTTTGTTCGGATTCCCCGGCGCCCTCGATCTGGTTATTGGCGGATCAGCTCGTTCGGCCCGAGGTGGCGCAGCTTTTTGAGAGCCCGCAGCTCGATCTGGCGGACGCGCTCGCGCGTGACGCGGAGCCGGCAGCCGACCTCTTCGAGTGTGCGCGCATAGCCGTCGTCCAGCCCGAACCGCATACGGAGAACCTCTTTCTCCCGGCCGGTGAGCTTGTTCAGCACCTCTTCGATCTGCTCGCGCCGGATCAGGTTGAGCGTCGCTTCGGAGGGCGAGATGGCCGTGTGGGATTGGATGAAGTCCGCTAGCTGGCTGTTGTCCTTCTCGCCGACCGGCGTCTCCAGCGATAACGGCTCGAGCGCAATCCGCATGATCTCGTTGACGCGCTCGACGGGCACCTCGAGCTCGCGGGCGATCTCCTCTACGGTTGGGTCGCGCAGGAGCTGCTGGCGCAGGCGGCTGCTGGCCTTGACGAGCTTGTGGATGATCTCTGCGACGTAGACCGGAATGCGGATGGTGCGGCCCTGGTTGATGATCGCGCGGGCGATTGCGCGTCGGATCCACCAGGTGGCGTAGGTGCTAAAGCGGTAGCCCTTGCTGGGATCGAACTTCTCTACGGCGCGGATGAGGCCGATGTTGCCCTCCTGGATCAGGTCGGGGAGGGGGATGCCGCGCACGCTGTACTTCTTTGCGATGGATACGACGAGGCGGAGATTGGCCTCGGTGAGCTTGTCCTTTGCCTGTTTGTCGCCGCGCTGAACGGCGCGCGCGAGGCGGATTTCCTCGTCTGCGGTGAGGAGCTGAGCGCCGCGAGCGCGGCTCATCCAGACCTGCAGGCTTTCGTCGTTGCGGGGGTTATCGCTATCCTCCGAGAGGAGGCTCTTGACCGTCTCCATACCCTGTACTACGCTTTCCGCCTGACGGAGCGTTGCACTTATGGGCGCCCCGTCCTCTGCGTCGCCTGCGCCCGGCCCGCTATCGTAGAGGTGCAGGAGGTCATCGCTTGGCTCCCGATCGAACGAATCCTCTCCCTCCTCCTCCATGAGGTCGGTGTCCAGAGGACGCGCAACCGGGGTCTCATCGACCGTTCTGACCTGCGACCTTTCCAGAACAGCGGTACTGTCGCTCATTAAGCCACTCCTCTCCTAAGACTAATCGGCATGCGCCGTTGTGTGGCGCGTGTCGCGTCCCGCACTACGTGCCTTTTTTCACAGAGCAGCGTCTGGCGAATGGTCGTGGGCTGGTCGATGATTGCGTGCGATTTCGCATGAACTCGCTCCTTGGGTACGCGATGGAGTGAGCTTCGCCGGAGTTGGCGAACCGGCGCGGTTTGAATGCGCGGATGCAAGCAAAAGCTGCCAAAATTGATTGCGCCCCACAGACACACGATGCAGCGGGCAGATACCTGATCTGCCTTCTGCTTCTGGCCAGGGAATATGAGATACGTTAAGGCGGTAGATTCGTTCATGGCGCCGGCGCGCCCAATCGGGCCGGCGGAATAAGCATCATGGCCTAAATCGTATTATAAGACAGGCATATTCGTTTGTCAAGCAGTTTTTGCCGCCGTGTTGAAAAATTTTCGTGTTGGCGATTAAGGCCATGGGTGGCAATTGTGCTTGCAGTTGCAAAAAATGGGCGCGGGCGACAAGGTAATGGACACCTGCCCGGAACCCCGCTAAGCGAGCCGGCGAATATCGCGGACCGCCGCGGAAAGCGCCTGCACGACCGTCGCGACCACGTCCTCCGTGGTCGCCCGGCCCATGGTCAGGCGGATCGCGCCGCGCGCCAGGTCGCGCGCTACGCCCATGGCCGCCAGCACGTGGGAGGGCTCCACCGAGCCGGCTGAGCAGGCCGATCCGGCCGAGGCGTAGATTCCGGCGCCATCGAGCGCCAGCAGGACCGATTCGCCCTGGACGCCCTCGATGCAAAAGTGCGCGTTGCCCGGCAGCCGGCACGCCCGCGGGCCGGAAAGTCGCGCCCCGTCGATCCGAGACTCGACGTCTGCGATAAGCGTGTCCCGCAGCCGGCGCAGCCGCTCGGCCTCCGCCGGCATCTCCGCGACCGCGTCCTCGGCCGCTCGACCGAGCCCCACGATGCCGGGCACATTCAGCGTTCCGGCGCGGCGCCCACGCTCCTGCTCGCCGCCGTCCTGGTACCTTTCCAGCTTCACGCCGCGCCGAACGTAAAGTGCGCCGACCCCCTTAGGACCGTAAAGCTTGTGCCCCGAGACGCTCAGCAGGTCTATGCCCATGGACCGCACGTCGATCGGGAGCTTGCCGAACGTCTGGACCGCGTCCGTGTGGAACAGGACACCGCGCGCCCGGCAGATTGTTCCGATCTCCCCGATCGGCTGGACTGAGCCGACCTCGTTGTTTGCATGCATGATCGACACCAGCGCGGTGTCGGGCCGAATCCGCCTCGCGACCTCGTCCGGGTCGACGAGGCCGTCGCGGTCGACCGGGACCACGTCGAGCGCGTAGCCGCAGCGCGTCGCGAGCGCCTCCATCGTTTCAAGCACGGCATGATGCTCGACCGCGCTGCAGAGAAGATGGCGGCCGGCGCCCGCGAAGGCCGCGCCCCGGATCGCAGTGTTGTCCGCCTCGGTCCCGCCGGAGGTGAAGACGATCTCCTCGGGCCGCGCGTTCAGCGCAGATGCGACCGATTCTCGCGCGTTCTCGACAGCGTCGCGAGACGCGGCTCCCAACGTATGGATGGCGGATGGGTTTCCGTAGTAGTCGCAGAAGTAGGGCATCATCGCAGCCAGGACACTCTCCGATACGGGAGTCGTGGCGGCGTGATCGAGATAGACGTGTGGCGGCATCGTTTGCATGTATGGACGGCGGTTAAGAGTGTTCGTTGATCTTGCGGGCCAGATCGAGGTCGAGACGGGTAACGCCGGCGGCATCGTGCGTTGAGAGCTTGATGTGGACCGTGTTGTATACGTTGGACCAGTCGGGATGGTGGTCCATCGCCTGGGCCAATAGCGCAACACGCGTCATGAATCCCCACGCGGCCACGAAGTCCCGAAAGCGGAAACTCCTCTGAATCGCCCCATCCTGAAGCGTCCAGCCGGGCAGCGAATTCAGTCCTTCGGTAATCTCGGCATCGGTCAGTTTTGACGGACGGGCCATGGCTTGCTCCAGGATACCGCTAGATGTCCAGCATGTCGAACCGGCGCGCGGTCGGATCGAGCGCCTCGCGCAGAGCCTTATAGGTCGCCTCGAGGCGATTGTGAATATCCTGCGCCTCCGCCGCCTCCGGCGAACCAGGCGGGAATTTGTCCGGGCTGCAGCGGGAGGACAGCTTGTCGTACACCGCCTGCACCGTAGCGAAATCTGCGCCCTGCTCGACTCCGAGCAGCCGATAGTGCGCCGCGAGTCCGTCGTCCTGCACAGGCGCGACCGCCGGCGGCGCGTGATAGGGAGCGCCGCCGCGAATCTCGTCTGGCGTTCGCAGGCCGGCGGCCGTGCGGGGCGCCGGCGCGGAGAGGGCGTGCGCCGGAGGCACCTCTTCCAGCACGTCTGCGAGCTCTTCGCGGGCGCTCTTGCGCGCCTGGGACCGCTGTATGCGCGCCAGAACTTCCGGATCCAGCTCGATGTCCTCATTGTCGAACATCTCGCGGATTTCGCCGATTTTGCCTCTTGCGAGGCGATACAGTCGCTCAGGTATGCTCAAATGCTACTTCTTCCCCAGCTTCTCTTCCAGCTCGCGAAGCTGGCGATCGATGTCGGACTCCTGCTTGCCGTTCCCGTTCGCGCCTGCGCTTGTCTGTCCGCCGCCGAGGGTCTGGACCTGCTGTACGGTGCTGGTGTTGTAGTTCGCCGCGGGAGAGGTGCCCATGTTCATCTTGGCCTCCAGCTCGGCGAGCTGGCGGTCCGCCTCGACATCCATCTGCGAGACTTCCATCTCGCGAAGCTTCGCGTCGATGCTGGTATTGGCGACCTCGGCCCGCGCCGATGCCTCGGACTGCATCGAGGTGATCCGCTCATTGACGTGCGCCCACTGCTGCTCGTTCTCGCTGAACTGGAACTGATCGAGCGCTTTGTTGATCTTTATCTGGATTTGCGCCTGCTTCATGTTGGCCTTCATGGCCAGCGCTTCCGCGGTCTTGCGGCGAATCCGCTCCTCTTCTGACTTGATCGCCAGCTTGACCTTCTCGGCCGCCTCGGTGGCGGAAACCAGGTTCGTGCGCATCGATTCGAGTGTCTGGTCGTGGAGGGCCTTCTCCTTCAGGAACTGCTTGGCAAGCTCGCGATTGCCCGACTGAAGCGCAAGCGTGGCGCGCCGCTCGAGCTCCGCGACCGTTCGCTCTTCCTTGTCGACTTCGGCCTGGAGGTTGTTCTTCTGAGTGATCGCCTGGACGGCAAGCTCGCGATTCTTGATCTGATTCTCTCTCATCTCGCGGGTCGCCTGGTTCAGGATGATCTCCGGATCCTCCCACTCGTCAAGCTTTCCGTTGATGAGCGCGTTCAGATAGCGCCAAATCCGTTGGAACATGCCCATCGAGCCTATCTCCTTTAGCGCCACGGCATCGCCGCGCCGCGCGAATTAGCGACCTCAGTTAACCCACGCAGTATACGCCCAACGGCGTCGAATCGGGAAGAATCATGCACGTCACGCGCTCCGGCAACAAATGTCGGTATGGATTGCGAGTAAGGACCGGTAGGAGAGCAAAAAGTGCTTCTTCTACCGGTACATTATCACACTTTTCGGATCGATTGTCAATTGAACCGTCAACGAACGGCCGGGCGCGCGCGTACGATACCACGGGGGCGAACGCCTTCCAACCGGGCAGGCTCGCCCATGTACGGGTACGTATGCTGGAGTCCGATAATTGACTGCAAATCCGAAAGGTACGCCCCGCCTGCGGCTTCGCACTGCCGTAACTGTCGCGGCGCTCGTCCTCGCAGTGAGCGCCCTGGCAGCGTGGCGGCTCCATGCGCCTGGTGCGGACCGGGACGACCCCGCACGCCTCGTCGCGCTCCGCCGCGCCACGCCTCCGGAAATGGTGTTGGTGCCGGCCGGCGAGTTCCTGGCCGGCTCCAACGACGCCGATGCAGACGATGAGTCCCGGCCCAAACATCGCGAGTATCTTCCGGCGTTCTATATTGATGTACATGAGGTGACGAACCGCGAGTTTCATAAGTTTGACCCGTCGCATCCAATCCCGCCCGGAGAGGACGACCTGCCGGCGAATTTCATCACCTATGCGGAGGCGGCCGCATACGCGAAATGGGCCGGCAAGCGGCTTCCGACGGACGCCGAGTGGGAGAAGGCCGCGCGCGGAACGGACGGCCGCCGGTATCCGTGGGGCGACACGTGGGATCCGAAACGGGTGGCGCAGCGCCGCCGCCGTCCGGGCGATCCATCGACGCCGCACGTTCTTGCCGCGGGGAAGCACTGCTCGATTGGCCCGTCCAGGCTCCAGGCGGTAGGCTCCGTGCCGTCCGGCGCCAGCCCGTACGGCTGCCTCGACATGGCGGGCAATGCGTGGGAGTGGGTGCAGGGCTTCTACAACGGCAACCCGAACCAGCGCGTGCTGCGCGGCGGGGCCATAGGCTACGGAGAGCGGGACTGCCGGACATACGTCCGCAGCGTCGAAGGCGACGCCGACACTTGAAGCGACACCGGTTTTCGCTGCGCGAAAACACCGTGAATTCGGTAGCTGGTAGCCGGTAGCTGATAGTCGGCAAATGCATTCAACCCGCTGCCATCTACCTGCTACCAGCTACCCATGCCGCAGCATGGCGGCGAGGGCGAAGACGATGCAGGCGGCGCAGATCGCCAGCGCGGCCCACATGCCGATCAGACGGCCGGGCGACGAGGTGGCTCCGGAGCGTGCGTGCGCCAGCTCGTTCCTGAGCCGCTCGATCTCCGTGCTCTTCTCGGCGCACGCGGGGCAGGCGGCGGAGGGCTGGGAATCCGCGGTGGGCGCTGCCTGCGGCCGATGCGCGCCGGCGCGGACCGGGTAGTGCGGTGTCGGCATCCTACAGGCCTCGCAGGTACTTGATGCGCTGAACGAACGCGACTGCCGCATCCTGGCTGTCGCCGTCCGGCGCCACCAGGATGGTGGTCGCGGGGAAGCTGTGGAACATGCAGACGCGGAACGTGAACGGCGCGTCCGGGGCCGTTTCGAGCCAGAGCTCCTCGACATTCATAATGGATGTGAGCGGCGTCGTGTGGATGCGGATACCGTTCGTGAAGGCGATGAACTCGAACAGGTTTTCGCCTTCGATCGCGATCCCCTGGAGCTTCGGCTTCGAATCGGCCTCCCATCCGTAGGCGCCGTCGCTGAAGTAGCTGGCGTCGACGTTCCGCGACAGGTACGCGCCGCGGACGTTGGGGTGTTCCTCCGCAAAATCGTTCATAATGCGCTCGATGCGGTTCTGAATGCCTATCTGCAGCCGCAGCTCGCAGAGCATGTTCGTGAACCGGCGGGCGAAGTCCCGGCCGGCGTTGGCGGTCGCTCGCTCCGCCGCGCTATTGATCGCAATGTCCGCGCTCACAATCTATTCCCCGCTCTCCGAACCGCTCCGGCACGCCCGCATCGACGGCGCCGCGAATCGATCTTGCGGGATTATCGGCCGAACGGCCTCCCGACGTGAGGCCTGTGCGCAGCAACTTCCGGCGGCCGAGAGCTGTCACGAAGGAAGGTGTTCGGTGTTCAGGTGTTCAGGCACGCTGGCCGCCTGGCGCCGGCCGTCCTGAATACCGGAACACCTGAAAGCCAAACACCCGACACCCAACACCAAACATTCATGCTAATTTCCATAACCTGCCGAGCCGAGGACGCCTCCGACCTGGGTTTCCTCCTCCACAAGAATCCTGCTGCCGTGAATGAGACCGAGACGGCGTTCGGACGCGTGGTGGTCTTCTACCCCGAGGCGTCGGAGCGATGTTGCACCTCCGCGCTGCTGCTGGAGGTGGACCCCGTCCGGCTGGTGCGAGCGCGCGGCGCGCACGGCCTCGACCAGTACGTCAACGACCGGCCCTATGCAGCCTCCAGCCTTGCGAGCGTCGCGATAGCCACGGTATTCGGCACGGCGCTGAACGGCCGCAGCCGGGACCGCCAGGAGCGCGTCGGCGAAAAGATGCCGCTCTCCGCGATGATTGCGGCGGTGCGGTGTCGCGGCGGCGCCGGCCTGATCGAGCGCCTGTTCGTGCCGCTCGGCTATCGCGTAACGCTGTCCGAGGAGCCGCTGCGCCTGGGCGGGGAGGCGACGGCGAGCGGGGGCGTCTTCGCGCTGACGATCGAAGGCATGCAGACGGTCCAGGATCTCCTGACGCACCTCTACGTTCTCCTGCCTGTGCTGGACAACGCGAAGCACTACTTCGTCGGTGAGGACGAGGTGGACAAGCTGCTGAAACGCGGCGCCGGATGGCTGCCGCGACATCCTGAACGCGAGCTGATAACGCAGCGGTACCTGATGTACCGTTCGGCGATGGTCCGCAGCGCCATCTCACAGCTCGACCTGGCCGAGGAGAGCGGCGAGTGCTTGGAAGAGGCGGACGATCGGCGCGCCGCGGCAGAAGAGGCAGGGGAGGCTCCGCTGCGGCTGAACGATCTGCGGCTCCGTGCCGCTCAGGAGGCGGTACTGGAAGGGGGTCCGCCGAAGCGCGTTCTCGACCTGGGATGCGGCGAGGGCCGGCTGCTCCGCCTGCTGCTTCGCGAAACGAGGATCGAGGAGATATGCGGCGTGGATGTCTCAACTGTGGCGCTCGAGCGCGCGGCGCGCGCCCTGCGTTTCGACTCGCTGCCGGAGCGGCAGCGCGCTCGCGTTTCTCTGCTCCACGGCTCGCTCGTCTACCGGGACGAGCGGTTCCGCGGCTACGATGTCGCGACGCTTATCGAGGTAATCGAGCACCTGGACCCTCCACGATTGGAGGCGATGGCGCAGGTGGTCTTCGGGCATGCGCGGCCCGCCCGCGTCGTCGTTACCACTCCCAACGCGGAGTACAATGTGCTCTGGCCCTCGCTGCCGGGCGGCAGCTTCCGCCACGCCGATCACCGGTTCGAGTGGCCTCGGCCGCTGTTCCGCGATTGGGCGGAGCGCATCGCCGACCGGTTCGGCTACGACGTCGCGTTCCGCCCCGTCGGGCCGGAGCACGCGGACGCCGGCCCACCAACGCAGATGGCTGTTTTTGAGAGAAAGTAGGCAATCGGCAATCGTCGCAACGATTTGACGTTGCCGGCCGTGCCGTAGAGGTTCTCCCTGGATTCGATCGCGCCCGGGCACTCCCGATTGCCGAATGCCGATTGCCCGTTCACCGGAGGCTCCATGTACGTCCCGTCCTGGTTTCGCGAGGAGCGGCTGGCCGCGCAGCATGCGCTGATGCGGTCCTATCCGTTTGCCGCGTTGGTCTCGGAGGTGGACGGCGCGCCGTTCGCCTCGCACGTGCCGTTCTCGCTCGATCCGGTGCGCGGTCCGTGCGGCACGCTGCGCGCGCACGTCGCGCGGTCCAATCCGCACTGGCGGAGCTTCGATGCCGGGCGCGAGGCGCTGGTAATCTTCCAGGGGCCGCACGCGTACGTCTCACCGACCTGGTATACGGATCGCCCGGCCGTGCCGACGTGGAACTATGCCGCCGTCCACGCCTACGGCATTCCAAGGCTGCTGGACGGCGAACCGCTCGGCACGCTGCTGCGCGAGCTGGTCGCAGAGTTCGAAGCGCCGGACTCCGGCCTGGATCTGGCGGACGAATACGTGGAGCAGATGGCGCGCGGCGTCGTTGGGTTCGAGATCGAGATTGGTCGGATCGAGGGTAAGGTCAAGATGGGACAGAATCGGTCTTCTGCGGACCGCCACGCCGTGGTTCGGGCGCTTGCCGCAAGCGAACGGAATGGCGATCGCGAGCTGGCGGAGTGGATGCGGGCGAACCTGCCGGAAGCGGAGGGTCGGTGAGCGAGCCATTCCACATCACGATCCCGGACTTCAGCATGGTCGTCCTCATCGGCGCATCCGGCAGCGGCAAGTCCACCTTTGCGGCGACGCACTTCAAGCCCTCCGAGGTGCTCTCCTCCGATGCATTCCGGCTGCTGGTCAGCGACGACGAGAACGACCAGTCGGCGACTACGGACGCGTTCGCGGCGCTCCACTTCGTCGCGGACCTGCGGCTGCGCAGCCGGCGGCTCGTCGTTATCGACGCGACGAACGTCCAGCCGGAGGCGCGCAAGCCGCTGCTCGCGCTCGCGCAGCGCCACGACTGCCTGGCCGTCGCGATCGTTCTGGACGTGGCCGAGGCCGTCTGCCAGGCCCGAAACCGCGACCGGGCGGACCGGCAGTTCGGCCCGCACGTCGTTTCCGGCCACATCCGCAACCTCCGGCGTTCGCTTCGCAGTCTCAAGCGCGAGGGCTTTCGGTATACCTATATATTGCGCGAGCGCGAGATCTCCCATGCGGCGGTCGGACGCACGCCTACCTGGACGGACCGGCGCGCCGAGCGCGGCCCATTCGACGTGATCGGGGACGTCCACGGGTGCTGCGACGAGCTGATCGGCCTCTTGGAGAAGCTCGGGTACGTGCCGGATGACCCGAATGGCGTCTGGCGGCACCCGGAGGGGAGGCGCGCCGTCTTCCTCGGAGATCTGGTGGACCGGGGTCCGAAGGTCGTGGAGACGGTTCGGCTGGTGATGGCAATGGCCGGCGCCGGCGCCGCGTTGTGCGTTCCAGGCAACCACGACGTCAAGTTCGTCCGCGCGCTGAAGGGCAATCCGGTCAGCCTCACGTACGGGCTCGCAGAGAGCCTTCAGCAGGTCGAGGCGCTGCCGGAAGAGGAGCGTGGCGCGTTCCGGGAACAGGCGATCGCCTTCCTGGACGGCCTGGTGTCGCACCTGTGGCTCGATGACGGCCGGCTGTGCGCGGCGCACGCGGGCATGAAGGCGGAGTACATCGGTCGCGCGTCCGCCCGTGTGCGCGAGTTCGCGCTCTACGGCGATACCACCGGAGAGACCGACGACTCCGGCCTGCCGATCCGATATCCCTGGGCGGAGGACTACCGCGGCCCCGTAACGGTGGTCTACGGCCACACGCCGGTCGATGCGCCGCAGTGGCTGAACAACACGATCAACATCGACACGAGCTGCGTGTTCGGCGGCAGTCTGACCGCGCTGCGCTGGCCGGAGCGGGACATCGTCCAGGTTCCAGCGCGCGCCACCTACCACGCGCGGACCGCCCGGGCGACGCCCGCATTCGACGGCAGCGAGGATGGTCCGACCGAACCGGCCGCGACTACACCGGCATCAGGCGACGCATCATCCCCGCCCGAAACCGAAC
>DATGJU010000129.1:0-19033 GCA_035295045.1 Chthonomonadaceae bacterium | reverse complement strand
GCTCCGCGACCTCGTCCGGCGTCTCCGGAACGATGCGTAGAACAAGCGCGATCCGGCGGCCCTCATCGTCACGTATCACGGGCTCGCCGGGGCGCATTCCTTCAATGGTCGCTTTCATAGCGGATATCCTTTATCTGCGGGCCTGGAGAGGCATGGCTGATGGGGGGAGTATACTCGGCACGGCGGATTCGCGTCAATCCGGAGCGCGGCCGCGCGGCGGGGGACGAAACAAATGGGCGGCAGACCGTAAGGCCCACCGCCCAATACGAGGATGAACTGAGGTTTCCTTCCGTACGCGTGTTGCCTTGACAAGTGCCGGAGGCTCGGCAAATGCGGCCAGAACACGACGCCATCGAGGGAAAGCATCAATCAGAACGACTCCATTCTATCACAGCCTTTGCGGGCTGTCAACGGGTAATAAGTCCCCTTTTAAGGTCGCCCCCAGAATTGTTCCCGGACTTTGCCGGGCTGTTTTCTCCTAAACGTCCTTGGCCGCGCTACTCGCCGCCCGTGGCAAGATGCATGATTTTCTCCTGCGTCGCCTCCGCGCGCATGAGCTCTCCTGTGATGCGGCCCTCGTGCATCACCAGAATGCGATCGCTCATGCCGAGGATCTCAGGCAGCTCCGATGAGATCATTATGATCGCAACGCCCTTCGCCGCCAGCTCGTTCATGAGCTTGTAGATTTCGCTCTTCGCGCCGACGTCGATGCCGCGCGTCGGCTCGTCGAAGATCAACACCTTCGAGCCGGTGAACAGCCACTTCGCGAGAACCACCTTCTGCTGGTTCCCGCCGGACAGATTCTGCACGACCTGTTCGATCGAGGGAGTGCGAATGGAGAGATCGGCCCGGTACTTCTCCGCCACGCGATTCTCCTCGCCGCGCTTGATGAAGCCCATCACGGCGAGCAGGTCCAGGTTGGCGAGAGTCGTGTTCTCGCGGACCGCCATGCCGAGCACGAGACCCTGCTGCTTCCGATCCTCGGTGACCAGCCCAATGCCGTGCTTGATGGCGTCCTGCGGCGAGCGGATGTTCACCTTCTTGCCTAGCACTTCGATGCTGCCGCTCGTCATCGCGTCCGCGCCGAAGATCACGCGAGCCGTCTCCGTGCGGCCGGCGCCGACCAGTCCGGCCAGGCCCAGCACCTCGCCCTTGCGCACTTCGAACGAGACGTCGTGCAGGACCCCGGTCCGATTCACGTTTCTCACGGTGAGCGCCGGCTCGCCGAGCGTCGCGGGCACCTTTGGAATCGCGTCCTTGAGCTCTCGGCCGACCATGAGCCGGATTATCTCCTCGCGCGTGAGGTCGGCCACGGCTTTGGTCGCGATCCAGTGGCCATCGCGCATGATCGTCGCCCGGTCGCAGACTTCGAACACCTCTTCCAGCCGGTGCGAGATATAGACGATGCTCACGCCCTCGGCCCGCAGCTTGCGCGCCAGGTCGAAGAGCGCCTTCAGCTCGTGGTCTGTCAGCGTGGCGCTCGGCTCGTCCATCACGATGATCTTGGACTTCTTGCTCGTCGCCTTTGCGATCTCGACCATCTGCTGCTGCGCGACGCTCAACTGATTGACCGGCGTCCGGGCATCGAAACGCACTCCCAGGCTGTCTATCACGGCCTGCGCCTCGCGGTACAGCATCTTGAAGTCGACGAAGCCCGGCAGCGCGCCCCTCGGCTCACGGCCAAGGTAGATGTTCTCGCCCGCGCTCAGATACGGCACGAGGTTGAACTCCTGATAGATGATCGATATGCCGAGGTCCATCGCCTTCTGCGGGCTGGCGATATTGACGAGCGAGCCGTTCAGGAGGATTTCGCCCTGATCCTTCGACTGCGCGCCCGCGAGGATCTTCATGAGCGTGGACTTGCCCGCGCCATTCTCGCCCAGGAGCGCATGGATTTCGCCCGCGCCGACCGTAAGCGATACCTCGTCCAGCGCCTTCACGCCCGGATACTGCTTGCTGATGTTTCGCATTTCGAGCGCGGGCGCGGCGGCCACGCCGGTCGAAGCAGTCGAAGCAGCGGTTGCGGTCAATTCTGTGTCCCCTGTAGGCAAGGTCGGCGGAAAAATTCATTGCACAATCGGTTCCCGGCCGATTATTCGACGCGAGCGGCCGAAAACCTGCCTCTCGTTCGCTGCGACGATCTCGCGGGCCGGTCCGCCGCGCGGCCCGGCAACGCGGGGCGGCTCCGATGCGTAACAACAGTGTAACGGAATCGCGCATCCGCAGGTAGAATTGCAGTAGCTGTGCGGCGGCTGGGCACGAACTCCGTGCCTGCCTCTCGGCCCCGTGAACCGGACTCTGTCGAAGCCGGCGAGCATGGCCGCCCATCGCGATTTCGGGTCGGTTCGTCCGGCGAGCAGTGTCCCCTGCGCCGCTGCCTCGTCCATCTGGACGGTCCGAACGCCGAACGCCGCCCGCCATGCGCTCAGTCTTGACGTATGAATCGTGCCACAGCCGCACAACAGTAGTTGGCGCTTCCTTGCACCGGCGGCTCGCGTGCACTCGGCTTGCCGCTCTTAACCTCGCGTCGATACCCCCCGCGCGGGCGATCCACGATTCGCACGGCGTCAGCGCCCCGCCTTTGGGCCTGCGCCATGCGAGATACCCGCTCTGCGTCGGTACGTCGAACGCAGGAGCATTAAGGAGCTGTGGTTTATGAGATTGCATCGATTCGTAAGGCGGATCGCGCTTGCCGCGGGCGCCGCGGGCGTGATCGGAGCTGCGCTATCCGGCTGCGGCGGAGGCAACGGCAACTCCAACAATAACAATAACAACGGCGGCAATAATGGAAGCAACAACGGCGGGGCATTTACGACGCCGGGAACGACGCCGTTTGTAAATACCAACAACTCCAGCCGGGCCGCGTGCGCCGCAAATACGCACGCGAGCGGAAGGGCGCGCTGGACTGTCCTGGTCTACATGAACGCCGCCAGCAACCTGCAGCCGTTCAGCCTCGTCAACATCGCGCAGATGGCCTCCGTTGGCTCCGACGCGGACGTGAATATTGTCGTCCAGTGGAAGCAGACCGCCAGCTCGCACTTCTTCTCGAGCGTCTCGGTGCAGAGCACGCCGTCGTTCATCGGAACGCGCCGCTACAAGCTCTCCAAGCACAGTCAGGCGGACCTGAACAAGATCGCGCCGCCTGGAATAGACTCGAACCTCAATCTGGTCGGCGACACGACGGTGCTCGACGGCGACCGGCTGCCGGATCCGCCGACGAACACGGTCAACGATAACGGCACACTCACGTCGGATATGGGCGACTACCATACGCTCGCGGACTTCGTGAAGTGGGGGGAAACGAACTTCCCGGCCGACGAGGTCGCTCTCGTTATCTGGGACCACGGGTCGGGCGCGCTCAACGTCGACAATCGCGCGGTGAGCAAGGACGGCCGCGCGATGCTCCTGACACGCGCCGCGGCTCCCGCAAAGCAGGTCAAGCGCGGCCTCTCGCAGGATACGCAGACCGGCAGCCAGATCGCCACGCAGGAGCTGCCGCTCGCCTTCGCCAATGTTCCGCAGAAGTTCGACTCGCTGATCATCGACTGCTCGCTGCAAGGCACGACCGAGCTGGCTTACGACGTGCGAAACTCCGCCCGTACCCTCGTTGCCTCTGAGGAGAGCCCGCCTGGTCGCGGCTATCCTTACGACACGTGGCTCAAGTTCCTCGAGTCGAATCCAACCGTCGATCCCTGCGGGTCCGGCCAGAACCTGATCAACGACGATATCGCCGTATATCCGTCGGAGACCGACATTACGCAGTCCCTGACGGACCTGTCGAAGATGGACACGGTGGCGAGCACTCTGAACGCGTTCGGCGGAACGCTGCTGAAGTACACGAGCACGCAGGCCTCTCTCATTCAGAACGCCCGGCAGTCGGCGCAGTTCTTCGAGTTCATCGAATTCAAGGACCTGTACGACTTCTCCGATCGGATCCGGACCTCCAGCGGAGCGCCGTCCGACCTGGTGACGGCGGCCGCGAACATGGAAACCAGTCTGTACGGCTCCAACGGCGCCGTCCTCGCCGCCTCACACGGCGCCGCTACGGACTCGTCCGGCTTCAACGAGGGTCGGGCCAGCGGTCTGAGCATCTTCCTGCCCGGCCCGCAGACGCCGAGCAGTGTCGACAGCACGGTCGGGTTCGATCCGCAGTGGAACCAGCTCGGCATAGCCAAGGTCGCGCCGAATTGGGCCAGCTTCCTGCAGGCCCAAAAGCAGTAGCGGCACGGCAGACCGCCGCCAAACGGCTAGCCGGCCCCGGAACCTGACGGTTCCGGGGCCGGTATTACGTCTTTCTTCTGGCGTCTGTTTGAATTGGCCGGATACGATCGACCGATCCAACCCGTCAATAGCTGGCTGGAACGGCGCAGCGGCCGCGCAGCCGGTTCGCCGCTAGTGGCTCGTCGTCGCGGAGGCGGTGACCACCTGCCCGACCTTCTCCTTGTAGGAGCCGGGCTTGCACTGTGCCTCCCAATCCAGCAGGAAATGGCGCTGCGAGCCGTTCATCTTGCCCTTGAAGAGGGCGAAGTGCGTAACGTGGAAATTGTCCACCTCGTTCATAATCATCTTGTCGTCCCAGCCGTCGAACGAATGGCGGACCAGGGCGCACATCAGTCCCGCGCGGCCCTCGCCGGCGTGGCAGTGCACGAGCACCGGCCAGTTAGCGGGATCGGCGACCACGTCCAGGAACTGCTGAGCCTGCTCCTTCGTAGGCGCATGCTCGTCCGTGATCGGTATATAGACGTAGTTCACGCCCGCCGGAACACGGTCCTTCTCGGACGGATTCTCCTTCTGCAGATTCACCACCGTCTTGACGCCGATCTCTGCAAGCCGCGCGTATCCCTCGGCTCTAGGTGCGCCCGAGCGCCACACGGCGGCATTCAGCTTGCCGAAGTTCGGCAGCCCCTTCTCGACTTCGCGCGTGCTCGGCCTGGCGGAGGCCGCCCAGACCCGGGCGGCAGCGCCTGTGACCACTGCCGGCGCGGCCGCCGCCGGCGTGCCCGGCGTGGCCGCCGATGCGACAGGCGCGACTGCGGCCGGAGCAGTCAGGGTTTGGCCGATACCGGCGCCACATAACGAGGCGGCGACGCATATTGACGCAAAAAACGAGTTCATGGGCCTTTCCTTCGATCTCTTCCGGACTCTTCGTTCGGTCTCTTCAGGGTCTTGCGGTATTCCGTCACATCAAGGCAACGTGAGATAATGTACCACACGGATTCGACGTGTGCAAGGGATTCTCCTCGCCGTCTACGCGTCCAGCGGCGAGGGCGTCGGAACGGCTCTCACCGCAGCGCCTGCGCCGCTCGGAATCGGCCGCGTGTTGCAATTACGGCGGAGAAACTTATATACTTGAAGCCACGATCGCCGGCCTCCCGGCGCCGAACACCGAGCAGGAGAAGAACATGCGCTGCAGCGAGCTCATTGGCAGGATCGCCATCACCCTCTGTCTCCTCACCCTCCCAATGGCCGGGTGGACGCAGGGTGCGGCCGACAACGGCTCCACGTTCGAAAAGGACGTCGAGTACGCGAACCCCGATGGCCAGCACCTCCAGATGAACATCGCCCGGCCGAAGGGCGACGGCCCCTTCCCCGCCGTGCTCTGCATCCACGGCGGCGGCTTCCGGGCCGGCACGCGCGATGGATACGACGGCCTGATCCGCAAGCTCGCGGATCGCGGGTACGTCGCCGCCACGATCACCTACCGGCTCGCGCCGAAATACCCGTTCCCCGCCGCCATCTACGACGTGAAGGCGGGAGTCCGGTGGCTTCGCGCGAACGCCGCCAGGTACCACATCGACCCCGATCGCATCGGCGTGACCGGCGGCTCCGCGGGCGGCCATCTGGCCCAGTTCCTGGGAGTCACCGAGGGCGTCAAGATGTTCGAGGGTGACGAGGGCAACCTGGATCAATCAAGCCGCGTCGCCTGTGTCGTGAACTGCTACGGCCCCAGCGACTTCACGAAGTCCTACGGCAAGAGCGTGGACGCGGCGGAGGTGCTGCCTCTGTTCCTCGGCGGCAACCTGGAGAAGGAGCGGCAGAAGCACGTCGTCGCCAGCCCGCTCTACTGGGTGACTCCGAACGCCGCTCCGACGCTCTGTATCCACGGCACGAAGGACAACTACGTCGCCTACGAGCAGGCGGTCTGGATGGTGGACAAGCTGCTAAATGCCGGCGTAGAGGCCGAGCTGCTCACGATCCAGGGCGCCGGACACGGCTTCGGAGGCAAAGACGCCGAAACAGCAGACGCCGCGATGTTCGCCTACTTCGATCGACATCTCAAGAGGTAGGCGGTGGTGTTGGGTGTTCGGCGTTTGGCGTTTGGGGGCTCGCCGCCGGCGCAGCAGTCCAAACACCCAACACCCAACACCGAACACCCTCCGCTACGCGAATATCCCCGCCGCCCCTCCGGTGTGCCAGAACATCACGGTGTCGCTTGGCGCGAGCTCTTCCCGGCCGATGGCGCCGAGCATCGCTGCGAAGGCCTTGGCCGTGTAGACGGGGTCGAGCAGGATGCCCTCCGTACGGAACAGCAGGCGCGCCGCCTCTCGCCCTTCCGACGTCTCGACGCCGTACGCCGGCCCGGTATAGCGCGCGTCCAGCACGATATCCGCGCCGGTTATCGCCCGGCCAGGACCGACGAGGTCGGCGGCCTCGCGCGCGATCGTTTCAACCGCGCGGTTGAACGGCGAGACGCCGTCCGGTCCGGGCGGGATGGGCTCGATCTCGACGCCGACGCAGGCGACCGGCCACCCCGCCAGCGCGGCGCCGACCACCAGCCCCGCGTGCGTGCCGCCGCTGCCGGACGCGAAGTAGATCCTCCGCAGCGCGGACCTGTCCTCATCGGGCAGTTGGCCCATCAGTTCCGAAACGGCGCGGACGTAGCCCAGCGCGCCCACTCCCGTCGAGCCCCCCGTCGGTATGCGGTACGGCACGCCGCCGGCCGCCACCACGGCTCTCGCCTCCTCCTCGATCCCGCGGCGCACGGCCTGTTCGCGGCGCGTTTCGCCCTCGCGCATCGACACCCACCGGATCGGCGTGTCCAGCATCGCGTGCAGCCTCAGGTTGCCGGTCAGAATCTCGGCCGTCGCCGGACTTCCGTAGAGCACGCAGCGCACGTCAAAGCCGAATTCGCGGCCCGCGGCCGCCGTCTGCAGCGCATGGTTGGACTGGGCCGCGCCGCACGTGATCAGCGTGTCCGCTCCGGCGGCGCGGGCGGCGGCGAGCAGGTACTCCAGCTTTCGCGACTTGTTGCCGCCAAGCGCGAGGCCTGTCAGGTCGTCCCGTTTGATCAGGATTCGCGGGCAGCCCGGCCCCATATGCGTCCGCAGGCGGTCGAGCGGATGCACAGGCGTAGGCAGCAGCGCCACGGGCAGCCACGGTATACGATCGAGCGCGGCGAAGCCTGGGCCGCTCAGAACGGAGGGATTGGGGGGCGCGTTCAGCGAGTGCGGCGAATGGCCCCCCAAAGTTGGGGACTTCGGGAGCATGCTTGGCGAATCCGGCGAATAGCCCCCCAGAATTCGGCGGTTGGGGGACGAACCCGGATTCGGGGGGTTGGTGGGCGAACCCAGAATTGGGCGTTCCGGCGGCGAACTCCATCGCCCCGGTACGGGATCGTCGGACATGAGCGGCTCCGGTCAAAAAAGTGGCCCGATCACGCCATTGTGACCGGGCCCGACCGCAAGCGGAAAACTTCCGTAACTCCGGAGAGCACGACCGCCTGGGCACAACAAAACTGAGGACGAGAAAGAAGGATACCTTCGCCCATACTATAGCATCGTCCGCACGGACTGTCAATACATTTTGCGACAGCATGAAAAAAAATTATTACAGGCAGCATGCGATGCTGCAATCGCGGCAAATCACACCAACGCCTGTCGCGCCTCCGATGCACGCAGGGGCGATCACGCCGCCCGGCCGGACGCGCGGATCGGACGGCCGGCGCCCCGCACCGCGGGTCGTCGCCGCCCTAGCCCGGGGTCACGCGCCAACCGCGGACGATTGCCAGCCTGTGCGTGCGATGCGACTGCTCCCAACAACGCCCCGGATTCTGCCGGATTCGCTGCAGTTTCTTCGTTTCCATGCCCTGCTTCTGCTATAATTAGCTACCAAGTTGTTCGGCGACGCGACCCGTGTGAAAGGATTTTCATGGCAATGACGAGCACCGGGGACAAGCGAAGAGGCCGGCGGCCGGCGCTGGACCCTACCGATCGGCGACGGCTGGCAGCGCGGATTGCCAAGATGGTCCTGGTGGACCGACTCGAGCAGAAAGAGATTCTGCAGCAGTTGACGAAATCGGAGCCTGGCCTGGCGCACATCGATGCCAGTACCGTCTCGCGCCTCTACCGGTTCGCTCTCGACACCGGGATCGTCCGCGTCCACATCGACGAGAATGCGCCCTTCAAGCCGCCGCGCGCCGAGCATCTGGAGCGCGAGCTCGTGGCCGCCTACGAGCTCCAGTCGGCCATCGTCGCGGATACCGCTGGCCACGAGGAGACGCTGGAGAGCAACCTGGCAGACGACCGCCTCCATCAGGCGCTGGGCCAGCTCTGCGCCGAGTATCTCGATACGATCGTCCGCCAGAACGAGGTCGTGGCCCTCTCGTCCGGCCGCGCCGTCTTCTACGCCTGCGAGAGCCTCTTCAACAAGCATATCTTCGACAAGCGCAACGTCCGCGGCGTCAAGGTGGTCTCCCTTAATGGCAACATCGCCGCCGAGGTCTGGAGCATGGAGAGCCCCGACGCGCGGCGCGCCATGGACGCCGACATCAGCGGTCTCTGGCTGGCCCGCGCCTTCCCGGACGCCGAGCCGATCCGCCTGAGCCTGCCCGTCGCCGTGAAGGACTCGGAGATGGTCCACGACTGGCTCGGCAAGGGGCCCGGCCTCTGGATCGCGCCGGAGATGTGGGAGGAGAAGGCCAAATCCGGCAACGCGCTCACCGGCCGGCCGCTCGAGGAGGAGGTCCTGGTGCCCACCCTCGCGCTCGTCGGCATCGGCGGCGTGCGCGCCAAGTCCGGCCACCGCTTCATCGTCGGGCTGCACGAGCCGATGATGGCGAACCTGCAGCCGGAGCTGGGCAAGATGATCGAGCTGATCGACGACTACGCCGGCAACGGCGCCCGAGGCGTATCCTGCGCAATCGGCGACCTGTGCAACCGCCTCTTCATCACGCTTGCCGCCCGGAAGTCGCTGCCGCCCGCCAAGCTCGCCGAGCTGGAGGGCTACGTGGACGCGATCAACGCCCGCCTGCTCTCCGTCACGTTCGAGCAGCTCTACCTTGTGCCCAAAGTGGTCGTGGTGGCCGGCGGCGCCTCCAAAGCCGACGCGATCCGCTCCGTGCTGGAGTGGCAGGCAATGGGCTGGAAGCAGCCGCTCGTCCACGACCTCTGCACCGATCGCGAGACCGCCGTCCGCCTCCTGGAGGCCAAGCGCGCCGCGACGCGCCGGTCCGCATAGCAGCCGACGTTACCCGCGACGCCCTGGCGTCCGCACCGCGCAACGAACAGGAATGACACCATGCTTCGCGCGAACATCGCTATCGGCCTTCTCATCCTCGCCTCGATGCCGCCCGCCGTCACCGCGGCCCGGTGTCAGGCTCAGCCTCCGCCGGCCGCCCAGGCCAGGCCGACCGAGACGGCCGGCAAGGAGGCGCCGATCGAGCTGGCGCCCTCCGTGACGCAGCACACCATCACGCTCAACGGCGCGCCCCTCAGCTACGTCGCGACCGCCGCGCAGATCCCGCTGCGCAACGATGCGGGCGAGGTGGAGTGCCGCATGTTCTACGTCTCCTACACGAAGGACGGCGCGAACCCGGACACGCGGCCCGTCACCTTCGCGTTCAACGGCGGACCGGGCAGCGCCACGCTCTGGCTGCACATGGGCGCCCTGGGACCGATGCGCGCGCCGATGAACGACGACGGCTCGCTCCCGCGCACGCCCTACGCCGTCGTGGAGAACGCCAAGTCGTGGCTGGACTTCACGGACGTCGTCTGCATCGACGCGCCCGGCACGGGCTACAGCCGGCTCGCGAAGAAGGAGCTCGGCACCAAGTTCTTCGGCGTCCGCGAGGACATTACGGCCTTCACGGAGTTCATCCGCGGCTGGCTCAAGGAGCACAGGCGCTGGCGCTCGCCCATCTTTATCGCGGGCGAGAGCTACGGCGGCATCCGCGGCTCCGGGCTCTGCGCCAGCCTGTTCAACGCCGGCATCGCGGTGAACGGCTTCATCAGCATCTCCGGAACGAGCAACTTTCTCACGCTGGACGGCATGCGCGGCAACGACGCGGTCTACGTCGGATTCCTGCCCTCCATGTCCGCCTGCGCCTGGTACCACCAGAAGGTGCCGCACGCGAAGTACAGGGACGTGAGCGACTTGGTGGCCGAGGTCAAGCAGTGGACCGACACCGTGTACGGCCCCGCCCTCGAGCTCGGCGACAGCCTCCCGCAGGCGCAGCGCGACAAGATCGCCGATAAGCTCTCCTTCTATCTCGGCCTCAGCAAGAAGTACTGCCTTGGCTCCAACCTGAAGGTGAACGCCTTCGCCTTCTTCCGCGAGCTGCTCCGCGACGACAGCCTGACCATCGGCCGCTACGACGGGCGGCTCGTCGGCAAGGAGGAGCTGAAGGAGGGCTTCGGCCGCAGCGCCGACCCGAGCGACGAGGCCGTGAACGCGCCCTTCATGAGCTCGATCAACGACTACCTGGACCGCGAGCTAAAGGTCAAGACGGACATGACCTATCTCCGCTCCGCCAGCATCCCGAATTGGAAATCCGAGGAGGGCGCCTACTCCGAAACCTCCTCCGACCTCAGCCGCCTGCTGCTGCGCAATCCCAACTTCCGCGTGCTTTACTGCTGCGGCTACTACGACCTCGCCTGCCCGTTCAACGCGACCCACTTCACCGTCAATCACATGGGCCTCGACCCGGGGACCCGCGCGCACGTGACCTTTGCCTACTACCCCGCCGGCCACATGATGTACATCGAGAAGGGCTCGCGGAAAAAGCTCCACGACGATGCGGCGAGCTTCGTGGCGTCCACGCTGCGGGGGTCGAACTAGTCGGGGGTCATTTATTTTTCTGAGTTTAACAGGGGTTATTTCGGGAATCGATTCTGCAAATAAGGGCCATGGGCGCCTGTCGTGGGTACGAACCGGCTGGCAGGAGATCGCCCGCGACGCACGCGAATACGGCGAGACGCGGGAAATACGGCCTTTCAACGCCGAGAAATGTGCCGCGAACGAGCGCTCCACGCTGCGTTCAGCCGTCTGTTAGGGTTTACTCCACAGGCGGGCAGGGGGAAGATCCGCGCGGTACTCGTTCCGGATGTTCCCGATCGGCGCGGCTGCGCTGTGGCAGGACATACAGTTCGCGAACTGGACCGAATGGTGAGAGGGCGGCATCTGGCGGCCCGACGATACCCAGGCGCCGCGATCGGCGCGCTGTTGCACTGCGCCGGCTGGTCCCGAAGACGGGCCGGCGACCACAGTCAGGGCGGTGCCCGCGTGCAGCGCAAATCCGAGCCAGGCCGCGACCATGCAGAGTGAAGCCACGGCGCCCATCCCGCGCCAGCGTGAGCGAATCCAGTCGCGAATGTCGGTTCTGGGGGCCCTCGTCCCCTGTGGGAAGCTCCACTCGCTGGCCACCTGCTCCGGGCTGCCGAACTTGGCTATGGCGAGTGCGACGGCCCGCTCCGGCGATTCGCCCAGCTCCTGGTATGCCAGCGCGAGGGAGTGGAGGTGCTGGCGCATCTCCGCTCGCAGCTCTGTGCGACGCGCATACGGTGTCCGCCCAACGAGGCGGGCGCAGATGCTATCCAGCAGATCCTCGATCTGCTCGTTGTCGGCCGGTATCGGCTCAACGATTGCAGGGGCAACGCCGGGAAGCCGGCCCGTCGTGGCCTTTACATCGGAACCTGTGCCCGTGGTGTGCTGAAGCATGCCGGCATCTCCCTCTAACTTTCGCTTGCCGGACGACTCGGTTTCAGAATGCGTTGTATCATCTGCGCAAACAGGTTCCAATCCCCTGTCCGCTTTTGGAGTTCCGCCAGCCCCGCCTCCGTGATGTGGTACACCTTGCGGGGCGGCCCGCCGGCCGATGGCTCCCATACTCCGGCGATGAACTCTCCCTGCTCGAGGGCCTGCAGCGCGGGGTAGAGCGAGCCGTCCTTAAACTTCAGCCCCACCTCGCTCCTGCGCTCGATCTCGCGCGCAATGGAGTACCCGTGCCGCGCCCCTTCGCGCAGCACCGCCAGGATCAGGGTTTGTGTGCTGCCCTTCATCAGTTCGCGCTCGACGTCCATTCGTGCCCTCCTCACTATATCACTATCCATTATACATCATTATTCGATATAGATGCAACTGCGGTCCGCGCCAAACACTGAGAATCCGCCCATGTTGCCAATTTTAGCGCACCGACGCCCTCCAGGTCGGATCGGCTATACCAATATCCCGTCGGGAATAATCCTTGCAATTGGGGCCAAATTGCGCCATTATAATCCTGAGCGGGAATATCCGCATCAATAGCCATCTCCGATGAGGCAAATATTCCCGTATGGGAACACGCTGGACGGGACAATGCAAACAACTTCGGCCGATATTGGACATCTCGTGCGGAAGACGCGCGCCAGCCTGGGACTGACGCAAGAGACCCTCGCCATGGCGGCCGGGACGGGGCTGCGCTTTATCATCGATCTCGAGCGAGGCAAACCGACCTGCCAACTACAGAAGGCCCTCACGGTGCTCAGCACACTCGGAATTCAGGTCGCGCTTCGTCCACCCGCTATACAGGGCACGATGAAGGCCCGAGGCGGCTAGTGGCACGCTCGCTGGATGTCTATCTGCTCGGCCAGTTCGTTGGTCGCCTGGCGCAGAATGTCCACGGCGACATGGAGTTCCAATACGACCTTACCTGGCTGGACCAGGAAGACGCGGTCGCTCTATCGCAGTCCCTTCCGCTCCGCTCCGAGCCGTTCACACGCCGCGAGTGTCGGGGATTCTTCGGAGGCATCCTCCCCGAAGGCGAGAATCGCGGGATCATTGCCCGCAACCTGGGTATCAGCGCAGCCAACGATCTCGCGATGCTGGAGGCCATCGGCGGGGAGTGTGCAGGCGCGGTCACGTTCATCCCGACGGGAGAAAGCCTGTCTCCCCAGGCGGGCCACTATCAGCCCCTGACGGACGGACAGCTTGCGGAAATCCTGAGAAAACTGCCTCGACGTCCGCTGTTGGCGGGCGAAGAGTCGGTCCGTCTGTCGCTCGCGGGAGCACAGGACAAGCTGGCCGTTCATGTCACCGCGGGACAAATCTTGCTCCCCCTGAACGCGGCCCCGAGCAGTCACATTCTGAAGCCCGCAATCGGCAGGTTAGAGGCCACCGTCGCGAACGAGCTGCTATGTATGAGCTTGGCGGCCGCGATCGGACTGCCTGTCCCGGCCGCGGAAGTCGGGCGGGTCGAGGAGATCGATTATTTGCTCGTGGAACGTTACGACCGTCCGATCGGTGAGGACGGTAATCCGATGAGGCTGCATCAAGAGGACTTTTGCCAGGCCCTGGGCATCCCATCCGAAACGAAATACCAGGACGAGGGCGGACCATCCACTCAGGACTGTTTTCAACTCCTGCGGAGCGCATCGTCCGTTCCGGCGCTGGACGTCGCTCGACTGTTAGACGCACTAATCTTCAACTATCTGGTCGGAAACTGCGACGCGCACGGCAAGAACTTCTCGCTGCTTTACAGGGGGAGCGTCAACCAGACAAGAACGACAACCTTCGCGCCGCTCTACGATCTCGTGTGCACCGCCTACTACCCGGACTTATCGCGCAGAATGGCGATGAAGATCGGTGGGGAGTTCGATCCCGCCAAGCTATATCCGCGACACTTCGAGCGTCTGGCCGAGGAAGCGGGTTTGACTCAGCCGATGGTGCGGCGGCGTGTCCCCGCCATGGCGCGAGCCGTCAAATCCAAAATCGCCGTCGTCACGCCCAACCATGCCGTCGCGACGGCTATCGCGGACATCATCTGTGGAAACTGTGATCGCACCCTGGAGCGATTCCGGTAGCCGTGAGCATTAAGTCGAAGCGCGGCAAAGCCGCCGACATGGTTTCCAGCCTGATCCGGCCTGGCGACCCGCGCGCATGTGACGTTCGCCTGCTACCAGGTCGGTCACATGATGTACATCGAGAGGGGCTCGCGCAAGAAGCGCCGCGACGACGCGGCGGGATTTGTCGCGACCACGCTGCGGGGTCGAAGTAAAGGCATCGATGGGTCAGCAGCGAAAGGATCCACAGGCCCCGCGTGCCAATCGCCCGCAGCGCCACGCAGCCGGAGCCAATTGTATCCCGCCACCCATACCGAGTAACCGTTATCTCGAATCAGAGAGAAATGATGAGCGACCTGCCGCCGCTCGACCGCATCTGTCCCCGCAAATTGCAGGCAGAGCCTCTCGACGATCCCGCCGCCGAATTAGGTAGACTTAGCCACTACGACCGACCATATACCACGCTCAAACGAGAGCGCCTATCGAAAAGGCCTTCGCGACCTGGGAGGACGCAAGTGACGGCAAACGAGATTATAGCTGAGCTAACGCCGCTAGCCACCGAGCGGTCCAAGAAATCCTGGATGAGCAACGGCGCCAGGGAGCCGTGCATCGGCGTCAAGGTCGAGGATATGAAGAAGATCCTCAAGCGCGCCAAGGGGGACTATCCGCTCGCGCTGGAGCTATACAGTACGGGCATCGCGGACATGCAGTACCTCGCCGGATACATCACGGACGAGGCGAAGATGACCCCGAAGGACCTGCAGGAGTGGATCGAGGCCGCCAACGGCCAGTGGGTCGCCGAGTTCATGGTCCCGTGGGTGGCGGCGGAGACCCCGCATGGTCGAGAGATCGCCTTGAATTGGATCGAATCCAGCGACGAGACCATTTGCACGGCCGGCTGGCAAACCTACAGCAGCCTGACCGCCATCAAGCCGGACGCGGACCTCGACCTCGGCGAGATCGAGCGGCTCCTCGAGCGCGTGGCGCTGTCGATCCACCAGCGGCCCAATCGCGTCAAACTGGCGATGAACAGTTTCGTCATCGCGATCGGTTGCTACGTCGTACCGCTCCACGCTCTCGCGGTCGAGGTGGCCGACGGCATCGGCAAGATCGCCGTCGAACCGAAAGGTGCGTGTAATATTCCATTCGCGCCCGATCAGATCAAGCAGGTCACCGCGCGCCGCGCGATCGGCAAGAAGCGCAAGACCGCGAAGTGTTGATCGAGCGCTCCAAGACGCGACCGTTTCTTGAACCGTTGGCGGCGCCTTCGTAGCCGCCTGGCGCGCCCCCCTACCCCCCGATTCTGGGGGACTTGCTGGTTGGTGGTTTTGTGCAATGCGGTTCTCATGCCCAATCGCGCGTTGCACTCGCCACTGCCCTGACTCCCCCAGGATTGGGGGCCGGGGGGGCGCGCACCCTGCGGTTCGCATGCCCAATCGCGCGTTGCACTCGCCAGCGCCCTGACTCCCCCAGGATAGGGGGCCGGGGGGCGTGCCCGCAATCGCGAAGCCCAATCCGCGCCGGGCTATTCCCCGAGCGCACCTAATCTGCGCAATCTGCGTAATCTGCGGACCAAGCCTCTGCCGGCCCCATCCACTATCCCACCGCTAAATCAGGTAAACTTAGCCACAACAAGTAACCGCCATTCCACGATGAGACGGGGACACGCAAATGCCCTTCCAAACGGACGCCTCCGGCGCGTGGCGGCCGGCGTTCACGCAGTATAATCTCGGCGAGGCCTTTGCGGCCGGCGTCTGGAACGTCGGCCCGGGCGGCGGCCGGTTCGCGCCCGCCATGCGGCCCGTCCTCCCGCTGGAGGCAGTCCTGGCCGAAATGAAGGCCGCTGGCTGCACCCACGTCGAGTTCCACGACACGGAGGCCGAGCCGGCCGACGCGCCGCAGATCATGGCCGCCGTGCGCAATACCGGCCTCCAGGTCTCCATGTGTACCGCCAACCTGTTCAAGCGCGGCCCCGAGTTCGCCAATGGCAACTTCGGCTCGCCGGTCGCCGCCACGCGCGCCGAGTCGGTAAGGCGCACGAAGGAGTACATCCGCACCGGCATCGAGGTGTTCGGCGCCAGCGTCTACGTCTACTGGAACAGCTCGAACGGCTACGGCGGGCCGCTCCAGGTCAACTACCGTGACACGTTCCGCTACACCGCCGACGGACTCAACGCGGTCGTCGAGTGGATGCTCGGCGAGTACGGCCCGGAGCGCGCGCTGCCCATCGCGATCGAGCCCAAGCCAAACGAGCCGGTCGGCTGGGGCGTTCCGGCGGACTGCGGCGAGACGCTCGCGGTCATCTCGCTGATGGACCCGCGCTACCAGCCCTTCGTCGGGACCAACCTGGAGACCTGCCACGCCCTGATGGCCGGCAAGCGGTACGCCGCGGAGCTGGGTATGGCCGCCGCGGCCGGCAAAGTCTTCTACGTCCACCTCAACGGCGGCACCGGCCTCAAGTTCGACGAGGACCTGGCCTTCGGCGACAACGACTTCGGCGTCGCCGTCGAGACGCTCTACACGCTGGGCGAGATCGGCTATAGCGGCGTCGTCGCGGTCGACGTGCAGCCGCTCAATACGGACACGCCGCGCCAGCAGGCCGCCTCCATCGCGCGCAGCATCCGCAACTTCCACCGCGCGCAGGAGGTCTGCCGCCGGATCGATTCCGCGAAGCTGAACGCTCTGCGGGCCGAGGCGAACCGCGCCGAGATTTCCGACTACTTCGCCGCGGTCTGCTCCGGCGTGTCGTAACCGCCGATGGCCTACTCCGCGCGGCCGCAGCAGCCGGACTCCACGTCGGATGCGGCGCCCGCCTACCGCGCCACCGACGTCCTCACCGGCATCCTCGAGCGCGTAACCTATCACAACGAAGTGAACGGCTATACCGTCGCGCGGCTCGCCGTCGAGGGATCGCGGGACCTGCTGACCGTCGTCGGCTCCTTCTCCAACCCCACCATCGGCGAACAGCTCGTCTGCGAAGGCCAGTGGACCTCGCACCGCGAGTTCGGCCGCCAGTTCCAGGTCGAGCGCTACCACACCTCCATCCCCGCCACCGCCTTCGCGATCGAGAAGTACCTGGGCAGCGGCCTGATCCGCGGCGTCGGCCCCGTGATGGCCAAGCGGATGGTCGAGCGGTTCGGCGTCGAGACGCTGGAGATCATCGAGACGCAGCCGGCGAAGCTCCGCCAGGTCGAGGGGATCGGCGACAAGCGGATCGCCATGATCCAGCGCGCCTGGGACGAGCAGCGCGAAATCCGGCGCGTCATGCTCTTCCTCCAGGAGAAGGGCGTCTCCGCCACCTACGCGGTCAAGATCTACAAGGCCTACGGCGACGCGGCGATCGCCACCGTCGAGGAGAACCCCTACCGGCTCGCTCAGGACATCTGGGGCATCGGCTTCAAGACCGCAGACAAGATCGCGCAGCAGCTCGGCGTCGCCCCGGACAGCGCGCGGCGGCTGGAGGCCGGCCTGCTCTACACCCTCTCGCAGGCGACGGATCACGGCCATCTCTACCTGCCGGAGCCGAAGCTGCTCAACGCCGCCTCCGAAATCCTCGCCGTCGATATCCAGACGCTGCCGCCCATCGTCGACGCGATGGCAGCGGCGGATACCGTGAAGTCGGAGGACCTGCCGGACATGGAGATGGCGGGCCGCCCGATGCGCGCGCTCTACCACCCGGCGCTCTACTATACGGAGATCGGGCTGGCCGCGCAGATCCGGCGGCGGCTGGAGCTGCCGCTCACGGCGTCCCTGTCGCGCGCCAAAGTCGCGGAGTGGCTGGCCCGCCAGGAGCAGGCGCTCTCGATCGCCCTCTCGGACGAGCAGAAGGAGGCCGTGGCGAAGGCGCTGGAGAGCCGCATCCTGATCCTGACCGGCGGTCCCGGCACCGGCAAGACCACCGTCACCAACCTGATCGCCCGCGCCTTCGACGCCCGCAAGCTGCGCATCCTGCTCGTCTCGCCCACGGGCCGGGCCGCCAAGCGCCTCACGGAGGTGACCGGCCGCGAGGCGCAGACGATCCACCGGCTGCTCAAGTTCGATCCCGGAACGCGCCGCTTCCAGTTCGACGAGTCGAACCCGCTCCCGTGCGACGTGCTCATCGCCGACGAGGTCTCGATGCTGGACGCGGTGCTCGCTAACAACCTGCTCAAGGCCGTGCCGGACGACGCGCAGATCGTGCTCGTCGGCGACCAGGACCAGCTCCCCTCCGTCGGCGCCGGCAACGTGCTCGGCGACCTGATCGACTCCGGCGTCGTGCCCTACGTCCGGCTGACGCAGGTCTTCCGCCAGGCGCAGCGGAGCCAGATCGTCGTCAATGCCCACCGCATCCGCCAGGGCGAGCTCCCGCAGCTCGTCGCGCCGAAGGACCGCGCGGGACAGAACTGCCTCTGGATCGACGTGCCGGAGGGCGACGACCCGGCCACGGGCGGCGCGACGTTCGGCGCGCAGCAGGTCGTCAAGCTGGTGCGGAAGACGCTCCCCGCCCTCGGCTTCCGCGGCGACGACATCCAGGTCCTCTCGGCGATGCATCGCGGCACGGTCGGCGTCGCCTATCTCAACGAGCAGCTCCAGGAGGCGGTCAATCCCGCGGACCCGTCCGGCCGCCGTCCGGAGTTCGTCCGCGGCTCGCGCCGCTTCCGTCCCGGCGACCGCGTGATCCAGCTCGTAAACGACTACGAAAAGGGCGTCTTCAACGGCGACGTTGGCTCGATCGCCGAGATAAAGCCGGAGGACCAGCAGATCGCCGTGCGCTTCCCAGACGCGCGCGTGGAGTACGACTTCGCCGACTACGACGAGCTGCAGCTCGCCTACTGCCTGAGCATCCACAAGAGCCAGGGCTCGGAGTACCGAGCCGTGGTCCTCGTGATGCACTCCAGCCAGTACCTGATGCTGCAGCGCAACCTGCTCTACACCGGTCTCACCCGCGCCCGCGACCTGTGCATCCTGGTCGCCGACCGCCGCGCCATCGCCCGCGCCGTCCGAAACGACAAGACGACTAA
>DATGJU010000128.1:0-8030 GCA_035295045.1 Chthonomonadaceae bacterium | reverse complement strand
CAGCGGCAATCGCGCCGTGTTCCAAGTTGGGATCCAGCGATGCAACCGATCTCCATCCGCGTGGCCGCGACGACCGACGCAGCGTGTCCATGGATTCATCCATACCCGTTTCAACCTTCCCAATGCCGGGTCCGCACGCCTGAAGCTTCGACGTCTGTGCGCCGCTATCGGCGCTGCAATACGGACATCGGCGCGACCGGCCTGTCGCGCCGGAGGCGGCCGCGCGCACGTCGGAGGTCCGCGCGCATGTAGCAATTATGTGTTTCGATCTGGCGCCGCGCCATCCGCGAAACGACGGATTAGCACGGGGCGCGCGGACAATACGCCGTTTGGAGGATGCGGTAGAGCGTGCTGCGCCCTTATAATCTGCCAGCACGCAGTGTAGCTTGAAGCACAGCCGCTTCAACGTGAGCGCGCCAGCGTGGAAACCGCGACGATCCTCGCCGCATGCCGAACCCCGCTCGGGCAGTTCGCGGTAGGGAATTGGCCGCCCAAGACGAAACATTAGGGCGCCGATCTCTACCGTTTCCAAATGCCGCAAATCCGGAGGGGCGCCCATGTTGGGTGATGGCAGCCATATGACCGCCGAATTCGACGTGTCGGCTCTGATTGAGACGTCCGAAGACGCAATCATCGGCAAAGGCCTCGACAACATCATCCGATCCTGGAACCGGGGCGCCGAGCGAATCTACGGCTACTCCGCGGACGAGGCGATCGGCAGGTCTGTGTTGATGCTGGTGCCGGAGAACCGCCGGTCCGAGCCGGACGCGTTCATCGAGAAGATACTGCGCGGCGAGCGCGTCGAGCACCTGGAGACGGTGCGCGTCCGCAGAGACGGCGCGCGCCTCGACATCTCCATTACCGTCTGGCCGGCGCGCGATTCGTCTGGACAGATCGTCGGAGCATACACCATCGGCCGCGACATAACGGCCACGAAACAGGCCGAGAGGGAACGCCAGGTCCTGCTCCAGAGCGCGTCCGATCGCGCATTGGTGCTGGAGACAGCCAACCGGGTCGCGCTGGACATCCTCGCGAGCCGAACGGGAAATGAAGCGCTCCTGCACATCGCGGAAGCTGCGCGGACCCTGGCTCGCGCGCAGTACGCCGCCATCGGAGTCGCCCAGCGGAATGGCCAGGGCCTCGCGGAGTTCGTTACCTGCGGACTGACTACGGGCGAGGAGGCCGTCATCGGCCCGCGACCCACAGGGTCCGGCATTCTGGGGCTCCTCCTGAGCCGGACCGACCCGCTGAGGATCGACATCCTGTCAGGGCATCCGAGCTCCGTGGGCTTTCCGCCTAACCATCCCGCGATGAGCAGCTTCCTGGGCGTCCCGATTCGGCGCGGCGATACGGTGCTTGGCAGCCTCTACCTGACGAACAAGGAGGGCGGCGGACCGTTTACCGCGGCGGACGAGTTCGCCGTCCAGGCGCTCGGGGCGCATGCCGCCGTTGCGATTCACAACCTCCATCTTTTGGGGCGGCAGCGCGCCCTGATCAGCGGACTGATCGCGGCGCAGGAGGAGGAGCGGCGGGCGGTCGCCTACGACCTGCATGACGGGCTGACGCAGTACGTTATGGCGTCGCACGCGCACCTGGAGGCCTTTCGCCGGGCGCATGACAACGGCAATGAGGAGAAGGCCCGCAGGGAGATGGATCAGGGACTTCGATACCTGAAGGAGGCCGTCCTGGAGTCGCGCCGGATGGTAAACGGGCTCCGGTCGCTCGCCCTGGACGACCTCGGGCTGGCGGGCGCGCTGGAGACTCTCGTCGCCGAAGAGAAGGCCCGCGCGAACTGGACCGAGGCGGAATTCATCCATAACATCTCCGGTCGTCGGTACCACAAGAACCTCGAGACCACCGCTTATCGCGTTGTCCAGGAAGCACTCACAAATGTCCGTAAGCACGCAGAGGCGAAACATGTCCGCGTAGCGGTTATCGCCGAGGCCGCCGGCGGCGACCAAGGCGCGTGCCTTGAGATGGAAGTGCGAGACTGGGGCCGGGGCTTCGTGCCGGAGCAACGGGCGGACGATCCCGCCCATATGGGCCTCCAGAGCATGAGCGAGCGAGTCGCGCTGCTCGGGGGACAGTACCAGTTGACGAGCGCTCTAGGCGCAGGCACCACGGTTCACGCGGTGCTGCCTTTGATGGAGGCGCCACGGCGGGCCGAAGGAGATAGATCCCCATGAGCGATCGCGAGAGCCAGGGAGCCGGACCGGAGGCCGCGCCTACCAACGAGGTGACTGTCCTTCTTGTGGACGACCACGCGATATGGCGAGGCGGAGTGCGCAGCATGCTGGAGGACTCGGAGTTCGTGGTCGTCGGCGAGGCCTCGTCGGGACCGGAGGCAATCGAGGCTGCGCGCCGGACGCAGCCGCGTCTCGTGCTGCTCGACATTCGGATGGGGGGTGGAGATGGTCTTGGGGCGCTCGTGGAGCTCAAACAGGAGCATCCTAAAACGGCCGTGGTGATGCTTACGACCTACGATAACCCGACGTACATGGCCCGCGCCGTTGCCGGAGGCGCTGCCGGATACCTGTTGAAGGGTGTGGAGCGCGACGACATGCTGCTGGCGCTGCGGGCCGTTGCGGGTGGCGAGACGCTGCTCGCGAAGGAGGACCTCGTTCGGTCCCTGCGCGGCATAAGCGAGACGGCCGTTGGCTCAAAGGACCTCATCGAGCCGCTGACCGATCGGGAACACGAGGTGTTGCGGCTTCTGGCGACTGGCCTCACGAACCGGGACATCGGATCGGTGCTGTTCATCGCGGAGAGCACGGTCAAGACGCACGTCGAGCACATCATCGGCAAGCTGGGCGTTTCGGACCGCGTTCAGGCGGCCGTGTGGGCGGCGAGACACGGCCTCAGTCCCGCCGCCGAATAGGCCGGATTCACGCAGAATACGCTATATCGAGGATGTGCGGACTCTAGACCTCGCCCATAATAGGCATATTCACCCGATCCTGGCGAGATAGGTGTCCAATGAGCGTAATCGAGCGTGGAAAACTAATCAAGTGCGATGCGGAGGACTGCACGGCGCAGGCGGCGGTCCCGATTGCACTGCAGCCCGTCACGCTCGCCTCGGGCGGCGACAGGACGCCGGCAGGCTGGCTCTTTATCCTGCGAAACGGCGCCGCCCGCCACTACTGCCCGATCTGCGCGCATGGCTACCTTCGCGCCCGCCGTCAGAGCCAGAGCGAGCGCGCAGAGACCTGACGGACGCGCGTATCGCGGCGCGGTCTCGGTGCGCCGCCACAGGGCCACCAGCGCGTGCAGCGCGTGGAGCGTGACGGCGCCGCCGGCAGGGACGCCGCTGACGTGGACCACGCCCGACGGGGGAGGTCACGCAGGCGCCGGCCCCTCCTCTCCCCTCAGCGCCTCGATCACCGCGTCGCCGTAGGCCTCCAGCTTCCGTGGCCCAATACCCGTGACGATGCTGAGACGTCCACTGTCTTCCGGGTTGATCTGTGCGATCGCGCGAAGAGTCGCGTCGTGGAAAATGACGTAGGGTGGAACTCCCTTGTGCGCCGCCTCGATCTTGCGCCATGCCCGCAGTCGCTCGAATCGGTCGTCCTCGTCTTCGCTGGTTTGCAGCCTTGCGGCAGGATCGAAGGAGGCAGCTCCGTCAGCGAGTCGCGCCGAACCGGCAGAGGCGCCGCGCGCCGCATTGCGGGCTGGATTCGCGCGCAGCGGATTCGGGATGATAACGGAGGCGCCACCAATCGCGGCGCGACCCGCGGGAGTCATGCGAAGCAACGGATACTCGGACTCACGATCGAGATGGAGCAGGCCCTCGGATACGAGCGTGTCCAGGTGGGCGCGGATCGCGTTCAGGGAGATGCCGGCGAGCGCGCCGTGGTTGCGGCACCTGCTCGCGGCCACCGGACTGTCTGCCGCGGCGCTCAGCACCCTGGCCAGGCCGGTGCGGCCCAGCGAGAAGGGGAGGCTCGCGCAGCAATCCAGAATAACGCGTCCGATGTCCGGCACCTGAGCGGCGGTCGGTGCGGAATCGCGAGACGCGACAGAGCTGCCGGCCGTACCGAGACAGCAGTCGCAGGCGTTGCCGCAGCTGTCCAGCTCCTGGTCGAAGTGGCGCGCGATGACGGCGTGCCGGCAGTCGCGGGCAGCCGCGTACTGCAGCATGTCCTCCATGCGGCGGTCCTCGTTCAGACGGCGCGTATCGAGCAGCGCGTCCAGCTCGGCGCGCGCGCTCGGCGGCGCCGGGACCATCTCTATCTGAAACGCGTGGCCGCTCTCCAGGCGCCGCTGCAGCATGCCGCACCGCTCCAGCATGCTGATCGCCACCCGCAGCTTGATCCCATACTTCGGCTCCGTCGCGCCGGCGCCGAAGACCGCCGTCTGCACCTCGTCCGGCGAGACGAAGCCGGCCCCGCGCCCCAGCCGCTCTTTAAGCGCCCCGTAAACGTCCCGCACGTCCGCGAGGGTCACCTGCGCATCTCGCTTCCAGCGCGTAAGGTTGGCGCGGTCGCCAGGCGCAACGAGGAGCGCGCAGCGAGAGGGCTTTCCATCGCGGCCTGCCCGTCCCGCCTCCTGCGTATAGGACTCGAGTGATTCCGGCAGGGTGAAGTGGACGACGAACCGCACGTTCGCCTTGTCCACTCCCATGCCGAATGCGACCGTTGCGACCATCACGCGCGCGCGGCCGAGCATGAAGCGCTCCTGCGTGGCCCGGCGGGTCTCGCGGTCCAGGCCGGCGTGATAGAACGACGCCTGAACGCCCTCCTTCTGAAGCATCGCCGCGAGCCGCTCGCACCGGTCCCGCGAGTTCGCGTAGACAATGCCGGAGCCGGCCGTATCGCGGCAGATGCGCGTCAGGAGGCGCATCTTCTGGTCCGCATTGGCGCAGGAGAAGACTTCGAGGGTCAGGTTCGGCCGGTAGACCGACGCGGCGATCGTCTCCAGCTCGCGGCCGAGCTGCTCTCCAATCTCGGCCTGCATCGCGAGCGTCGCCGTTGCCGTGAGCGCCAGGAGCGTGGGCCGATCCGGCGCGTCCAGCATATCGAGGGCTTTGCGAATGAACAGATAGTCCGGCCGGAAATCGTGCCCCCACACGCTGACGCAGTGCGCCTCGTCCACGACGACGAGCGAGAGCCCGATGCGCCGCAGCAGTCCGATAAACTCTTGCTGGCGCAGACGCTCCGGCGCGGCGTAGATGAGGCTGTACTCCCCGGCCGCGATTCCGGCCAGCCGGCGCTTGACCTCCGCCGTCTCCAGGCTGCTGTTGATGAGCGTCGCTCTGGGGTAGATCGCGGGCGGCAGCCCGTCAAGCTGGTCCTGCATGAGTGCGATGAGCGGCGAGATCACGAGCGTTGGGCGTGGCAGCATGAGCGCCGGGAGCTGGTAGCAGAGCGACTTTCCGGCGCCCGTCGGGAGCACGCCGAGCGTGTCCTGGCCGTCGAGCGCCGCGCGCACGATCTCCTCCTGATGCGGCCGGAACGAGTTGAAGCCGAAGTGTTCGCGCAGGGCGGCGTGGAGATCGGGCATGGTGGAAGGCGCCTCCGGCGGCGCCGAACTCGTGCAATCCGATGCGGTGCCGCTCACAGGAGATTATGACACGCCTTCCGGGGATGTGGAAGAGCATCCGATGCGGCGTGCGGCCGCGAGCAGCCCGCCCAAGCGCCTGTGCGGACTGCTCGCACGCCCCTCGGAGTTCCAGCGGCGGACTGAAGCGCCGCGCCGATGCAGTTTGGCATCACTGCGCATAGGCGCTCAGAACCCGGGCGGAGGGCCGAAGCCTGGCGGCGGAGGGCCGAAGCCGCCGCGACCACCGGGAGGAGGCGGACCGAATCCCCGAGGCCCGCCGGGACCGCCGCGCTCGCCCATGGGCTTGTGCGAGAGATCGAGGATCATATTGAATTTGCCGGTGGCCGCCGCCGTCGAATCTGCAAGCGCGACCATCAGTTTAGCGCCTTTTGCGCTCGCGGCATCGCCGCGTCGGCCGCCGAGGTAAATACCGTCGTCCATGTTGCGAACCTGGCGCGCTCCGCGGCCCCTGTATGGCGCGAGCGTGTAGACCTTATCCGTCTGGCTGTCGTCGAAGAAGAGCTGCGTGTTGAACTCGTACGTGGTCTTCTTTCCGTCGAAGAGGCGGACCTTGGCGTGGACGTGGACCGTTCGCCCCGCGTACCAGCCGGGGTAGATCGTAGTGAACCGCGCCGCGCCAGCCCTATCCGTCGTCTGGGAGCCACGCAGGTACTTCTTTCCCACCGTTCCCTGCTGCGCGACGTCCGAATAGTAGCCGAGCGAGCTGCAGTGCCAGATGTCCACGGTCGCGTTGGGCAGCGGCGTGAGCGTGCCGGCGTGGAGCTGGGAAACGGCGATCGCCAGGTTTAGCGGATGGCCGGTCTGCACTGACTTGTCGGTCGGATCTACGCGCAGGTCCGACCGGTTCAAGTGCTCCTCGACGAAGTAGGGCCCCTCGGTCTCCTCCGGCGTCAAGACGATCGAACCGGCAGGCGCCGACCAGGTGCGCCCTTGCGCCAGCGGCAGACCGGCAATGGCGAGCGTGCCAGCCGCAGCCATTCTCAGCACGTCGCGGCGCCTGTGAAGGCCGGACCCGTTTTCGTTGAACATCATGATATCCTCCTGTTGTGCGCTCGGTCACGTCTTACTCGTCTACTATAACCCGCTCGGATGAGGAGAACATGAGGGGCGCAAATGGCTGGCCGCGCGAATGCGCCAGTGCCAGGTTCAGCGCCGCGATTCGCCCGTGGGTTGCCGACTTCACGCGTCGATCGCGATCATCTCTCGGCCGGCAACGTCACCGTCACGGTCGTGCCCTCGCCCAGAACGCTGTCGAAGCGCATGTTTCCCCCGTGCCGTTCAAGCAGGCTCCTGCAGATCGAGAGGCCGAGGCCCGCGCCGCCCTGGTCCCGGCCGCGAGCGGTATCGATGCGATAGAAGCGGTCGCCGAGCCGCGGCAGGTGCTCTGGCGCGATGCCTTCGCCGATGTCGGCGACGCGCACCACGATCTGATCGCCGCGTCGCTCGGCGCATACGCGGATCTCTCCCTCCGGCGGCGTGTGGCGACGCGCGTTGGCGAGCAGGTTGGCGAAGACGCGCACCAGCTCGTCCTCGCAGCCCATGACGGTAATGGACGGATCGCCGGCGTCGATCCGGACGCGTGGGCGCGGGTTCGGGCTCTGGAGGGCGCGAGCCTGGCTCAGGATGTCCCGGACAATAAGGCTCGTGTGGGGCTTGGGCGGCGCGGCGTCCGCCTGCGCGAGGAGCAGCAGATCCTGGACGAGCCGGGTCATGCGATCCACTGCGTCGTTCACCGCCTCGGCGGACTCGCGGACCTCGTGCGCACTCGGCCCCGCGTCCGAATCCTGGAGAAGCAGTCCCGCGTGGACCTTCGCGACGGCGAGCGGCGTCTTGAGCTCGTGCGAGGCGTCCGCGGTAAAGCGCTTCTGCTCCGCGAGCAGCGCTTCGAGCTGGGCGACGAGCGCGCGCTGCTTTGAAAAGGCGCCCTCCAATCTTCCGAGCATCCTGTTGACAGTCCCGGCGAGATGCGAGAACTCGTCGTCGCCGACGGTCTCCAATCGCTGGGACAGATCCTCGGCATCGATACGGTCGGCAGTGCTGGCGATCCTGCCGACCGGGCGCAACGCACGGCCCGTAACCACGGCGCCTGCGAGTCCGGCGAACAGCAGACCTACCGGAATCAACGCGAGCAGCGTCTGGTTGACGACCGTGATCGCCTGCCGCGTCTCCGACAGGGGATGCGCCGCCTGGACCGCGCCCAGCACCTGGCCGCGCCAGCGCACCGGGCGCGTAAGAACTCGAACCGGCTCGCCGTCTATCGTGACCGTCGAGTGAATCTCGGCGCCCAAGACGGCGCGCCGGACCGCCATGCCGTCCCAGGCGCCGACGTTCTGATAGGGCCGCATCGCCACTCCTGCGACGTTGAATATCCGCGGGATATACGACTGCCGGCGCTCCTCCTCGCGCAGCGAGCTCGCCTGCGAGGGCGCTTCCCGATCGCCGTGGCCCGGACCGTGCGGCGGGCCGGCCGG
>DATGJU010000127.1:0-16286 GCA_035295045.1 Chthonomonadaceae bacterium | reverse complement strand
AAGCATGCCCGCACCGCGTGGAACGGCGCCGCCCGGCGCGCCGACGACAACGGGCCGGTGAAACCCCTACCGTAATGCTGGGGCAAAGAGAGCATGGTAAGGCAAGATGAGAACGAGCAAGATCGAATTCAAGATCGAATTGACGACACTGTTCAGGAGACTGTCGGCGGCGTGCGCCCTCGTCGGCGCGGCGGGGATCCTCGCGCACCCCATTGCGGCCGGAGCGCAGGGCCTTGGCGCGCAGGTCAACGTGCAGCCGACGCCGGACCGCGTCGGTATAGACCAGAAGCTGGATCAGCAGGTGCCGCTCGACGTGGCGTTCAAGGACGAGTCCGGCCACGACGTAAAGCTGGGAGACTACTTCGGCAAGCACCCAGTCATTCTGGTGATGCCGTTTTACCGGTGCGCCGGGACCTGTATACTGGAGATGGACGGCCTCATTAAGGTTGCGAACGCCGTCAACTATAACATGGGCAAGGACTACGAGATCGTGGTCGTGAGCCTCGACCCGCGCGAGACGCCCGATCTGGCGGGCATCAAGAAGCGCGATTATCTGCACGATTACGATCGCCCCGGCGCGGATGCAGGCCTCCACTGCCTGACCGGCACGCGCGAATCGATCGAGAGGCTCGCGAACGCTGTCGGTTTCCGGTTCTTCTACGCGCCGTCCGGGGCGCCGGTCCACAGCACGGGCCTGATGGTCTGCACGCCGCACGGAAAGCTCTCTCGCTACCTGCTCGGCGTCGATTACGCCCCGCGGGATCTGAATTTGTCGCTCGTAGAGGCCGGCGAGAACCGGATCGGCTCGCTATCCGAGAAAGTCGAGCTGCTCTGCTCGCAGTACGATCCCCGTTCGGGGAAATACACGGTCGCGGTGGTACGGCTGCTCCAGGTCGCTGGATGCGGCACGGTGCTGCTGCTCGCAGGCTACATCGGCTCGATGTTTTACGTGGAGCGCCACCGAAAGGCGCCTATGCCCACGCAGGGCTCCGCCGGAGATAACACATGAACTTTCCGCTCTGGCCGGAACAAGCTTCGACCTTTGCACGGGATGTCGACAATATTGCCTTCGTCCTGATCGGCCTGACGGTGTTCTTTACTGCCGCGGTATCGGTTGCGTTGGTGTTCTTCTCGATCCGGTATCGGCGAGGCAATGCCGTCGACCGGTCGAATCCGGTACACACGTCGCACACGCTGGAGATCGCCTGGTCGCTCCCGCCGCTGATTATCGCACTGGGCGTATTCGCCTGGTCGGTCATACCGTACGCGAGCGTGTACAACCCTCCGAAGGATGCCGACGAGATCTATGTGGTCGGCAAGCGATGGATGTGGCATCTGCAGCACGCCGACAGCGGAATTCGCGAGAACAATGAGCTGCACATCCCCGTGGGGCGCGCCGTCAAGCTCACCTTGATCTCGCAGGACGTAATCCACGGCTTCTACTGCCCGGAGTTCCGCGTAAAACGCGACGCCATTCCCGGCCTGTATAACACCTGCTGGTTCGAGCCGACCAAAGCCGGCAAATACTTCCTGTTCTGCACCGAGTACTGCGGCACGAATCACTCGCAGATGGGCGGCTGGATCTACGTGATGCCGCCTGCGGAGTACGAGCACTGGGTCCGCGAAAAGGGACGCGTCGGCGGACGCGCCGAGATCGCAACGACCACTCCGGCGCACCAGGGCGAGTCGCTGTTCCGGCAGTACGGCTGCGGCAACTGCCATTCGGTGATCGACACGGCCAGAGGGCCGTCGCTCATTGGTCTCTACCAGAAGCGAAGGATCATGGCCGACGGTTCGACGGTCGTCGCCGACCGCGGTTACATACGCAAGGCGATTATCAGCCCCGAGAATACGCTGCTCCGGGGATATGGCTCCGTCACGCAGATGCCTAGCTACAAAGACCTTAGCGAAGATGATATCAATCAGTTGATAGCCTACATCCAATCGCTGGGCGGGAACGCGACCGTGGCAGCCGCCACGAGCGCGACCACCACGACTCCCGGGCGCACGCAGCGATAGGACCCGTCGGCAAGGAAATAACCATGAGCGCTTCCACCTTAAATCCTGGGGACGTACCGGACGTAATAGGCGCGCACCAACGGCCTAGCTACCTCGACTGGAGCTACACGGTCAAGGACTGGCTGCTCACGCTCGACCATAAGCGCATTGGCATACTCTACCTGATCTCCGTGACGACGGCCTTCGCGTTCGGAGGCTGGGCGGCGGCCATGATCCGGCTGGAGCTCACGTCGCCGCACGGGCACATCCTGGAGAACGACACCTACAATAAGATCTTTACGATGCACGGCATCATAATGGTCTTCTTCTTCCTGGTGCCGTCCATTCCCGCGACGCTCGGCAACTTCGTGCTGCCGCTGTTGATCGGAGCGCGGGACCTTGCATTCCCCAAACTCAATCTGTTGAGCTGGTACCTCTGGGTGATTGGTTTCATCTGCGTGATGTACGCGATCATATCCGGAGGCGTGGATACCGGCTGGACCTTCTACACGCCGTACAGCAGCGTTTACAGTAACTCGAACGTCGTTCTGACGATTGTGGGGATCTTCATCGCCGGGTTCTCCTCGATCTTCACGGGGATAAACTTTATCGTAACGGTGCACAAGATGCGGGCGCCCGGACTGACCTGGTTCCGGCTGCCGCTGTTCATCTGGGCGATGTACGCGGTCAGCGTCGTGATCGTTCTCGGCACGCCCGTCGTCGCGATAACGCTCCTCCTGGTGCTCGCCGAGCGCGTGTGGAACATCGGCATCTTCAACCCTGCGAACGGCGGCGATCCGATACTGTTCCAGCACCTGTTCTGGTTCTACTCGCACCCGGCCGTGTATATCATGATACTGCCATCGTTCGGCGTGATCAGCGAGGTGATTTCCTGCTTCTCGCGCAAGCGGGTATTCGGCTACAGCTTCGTCGCCTTCTCCAGTATCGCGATCGCCGTTTTCGGCTTCCTGGTCTGGGGCCATCACATGTTCATTACCGGCCAGTCAATGTACACCGGCATCCTCTTCTCGGTGTTGAGCTTCCTGGTTGCGATTCCATCCGCCATCAAGGTGTTCAACTGGACGGCGACCGTTTACAAAGGGACCGTCTGGTTCACGGCGCCGATGCTCTACGCCATGGGCTTCATCGGGCTCTTCACCGTCGGCGGCCTTACAGGCCTCTTCCTGGCCTCGCTTGCGGTGGACGTCCATCTGAATCAGACCTACTTCGTCGTGGCGCACTTCCACTACGTCATGGTCGGCGGCGCGATGATGGGCTACTTCGCCGGGCTGCACTTCTGGTGGCCGAAGATGACCGGCCGCATGTACCCGGAACTATGGGCGAAGCTCTCGGCCGGAATCACGTTCATCGGCTTCAACCTGACGTTCTTCCCGCAGTTCGTGGTGGGCTACCTCGGCATGCCGCGGCGCTACCACAACTACCCGTCAGAATTCCAGGTGTGGCACATCATGTCGTCCGCGGGCGCGAGCGTCCTGGCCGTGGGCGTGATCATTCCCGCCGTCTACTTCCTCTGGTCGCTGAAATATGGGGCGCGCGCCGGCAACAATCCGTGGGGCGCCGCCGGCCTGGAGTGGACTACGCAGTCGCCGCCCATCAAGGACAACTTCGACGAGCCGCCCGTCGTAACATGGGAAGCCTACAACTACGATGAGCAGGTGGAATCCGAGGCGCAGCGGGACCGCGAGATAATGCCCGGCGCAGGAGCAGCCGCGGAAGAAGAGGGCCGCCGCGACGCCGAGCAGGCGCGCCCGGCGCCCGCGCCGCCCGCCCAGTGGCGCAACGGCTGATCTGCGGTCCGATCGCCCACGTGCCCTCACGATCATCGGGAGGCAGCACCCGCGGAAACGATCGGTGCGCCGGCGGGCCGCCGCCAAACGTAACTGAGTGCTCTTTGGAGATGACTGATAATGAGCGTTGAAGTCGCGCCCGCAACTCACGCGCACGGCCACCACGGGGATGTGGCGCACCAGTACGAACAGATCGACCAGCAGAACGAGTCCTACATCGTCGGTATGTGGACGTTCCTCGTCACGGAGATCATGTTCTTCGGCGCCCTCTTCCTGTGCTATACGCTGTACCGCAGCCAGGCTCCGGGCGTATTCTTCGAGATATCCAGGCACGTGCTGAACGTGCCGCTGGGCGCGCTCAACACGACGTTTCTCCTGACGAGCAGCTTCTCAATGGCCCTCGCGGTCTATCACGCGCAGCAGAAGAATCGCAACCTGCAGCTCCTGTTCCTGGCGATCACGATCGCGTTTTCATGCGGCTTCCTGGTGATCAAAGGCTTCGAGTGGGCCGAGAAGTTCCACGATCACCACGTGATGGGTCCCGACTTCCACTACGATGCTCCCCTGCCCGATCGCGCGCACATTCCGCCGAAGACCGCGGCGGGCAAGGACGTTGGCTACGAATTCCAGGTACACGACTACCAGGCGCAGATGTACTTCTGCCTCTACTTCGGTATGACGGGCCTGCATGCCGTACACGTCATAATCGGCATGATCGTGATGAGCATCCTCTGGATCATGATTTTCAGGCGACACCGAGCCGTACAGTACTACATGCCCGTCGAGATGACGGGCCTATACTGGCACTTTGTCGATATTGTCTGGATATTCCTGTTCCCGCTGTTCTACCTGATCCCGCATCCATAGCGTATTGGGACACTCTGGGCCGGAGCTTAACTAAATGGATTCAGCTTCACATACGGACACGGGCCACGCGAGTCACGCGACGATACCGGTGTACATCGCAACCTACGTCGCACTGATGATCTTGATGGGCGCGACGTACCTGATTTCGCGGTTCTACCTTGGGCCGTTCAACAACGTCGCGGCCATGGGGATAGCGGTGTTGAAGGCGACGCTGGTGGTGCTCTTCTTCATGCAGGTACGGTACGGCACGCGGCTGACGTGGGTCTGGGCCGCGCTCGGCTTCATCTGGCTCTCGCTGATCTTTGGAATCCTTGGCGACTATCTGACGCGCGCCTGGCTGGCCGCCACGGGCTGGTCCGGCTAGCCGCATCGCTTCGCGCATGAGAAAGGCCCGCCGCGAGCGCTCGCGGCGGGCCTTTCGTCGTCTGCAAGGGCGGCCTAACGGTCGCTGAACGCGTCGGGCACGCGCCGCTGCGGGACGGCCAGCGTGCGCACAAGGGACGCGAGCATCTGCTCCTTGAACACGGAGTTCAGGGCCAGGGCGGCCTGTGTCTGCGCGTAGCCGAACGGTATCCCGATGTCGTGACGGTCCCCCACGACCTCGACGGCCATGTACCGCTGTCCGGAGGCGCGGAGCCGCTCCTGTGCGCTCGTAAACTGAAATTCATTGTTCTCCCGCATGTTGTTCTCGACGGCGTGCGTAAGGCAGTCGAATATCTCCGGGTTCAGGATGTGCATGCCGAAGAAGCAGAGATACATCCCGGCGAGCAGGCCCGCCTGGCGCAGGTGCTCCGCGGCGTACTCGATGGACGGCTTCTCGACGATTGTCTCGACGTCGTAGGCCGGCGGCTGCTCCGAGACACGCGTTCCGCGAACGGTGCCGAACAGGTGCAGCAGCTCCGTCGGAGTCTGCTGTACGGCCGAGATGCTGGCGCCGTACTCCTCGTAGGCGTCGATGACCTGCCTGGCGCAGCGGCGGGCCTCGCCGGACGAGTAGATGTGGTCGCCGAGCATCAGGAGGAAGGGCTCGCTGCCCACGAAGCTTCGCGCCTGCCATACGGCATGTCCATATCCCTCCGGCGTCTCCTGCACCGCAAAGGTCAGGCGCGCCGCGATGTGCTGGATCCGTGCGGACTGGAGCAGAGCCCAGTCCTTGCCCTTGAACACACGCAGCTCCTCCGGCGTCAGCGGAGCGAAGTGCTGCTCGATCTGCGCGCGGTTGTGCGGATTCACGACCAGGCAGACCTCCTCGATCCCGCTCTCCAGAGCCTCCTCGATTATGATCTGTATGGCAGGCTTACAGATGCCGTCGATATCCATGATCGGCAGCATCTCCTTCTGGATCGTCGTGGTCGCCGGATACATCCTGGTCCCGCGGCCCGCGGCTGTGATCACGGCCTTCCGCACTTTCGCCATCTCGCCCTCCCAGAAACGCGCTAACCTCGAAGTATCTGGCGGCCGCCGAATGCGACTGCGCCCGGCGAGCTGCCGGAGTAGCGTTGCGGCGTGGTTCCCGTGCGGCGCTCGTACTCCGCGCAGACCTCGGCCAGCGCCGCTTCCGCATCCGCCGAGCCGACCTCGGAAAGGACAGCGACGGTCCCGCCCGAGCCGCCGCCCGTGATCTTCGCGCCGTAGAGGCCTCTGGCCGGACCGCGATCGCGAACCAGTTGGACGATCAGATCGGTCTCCGGCGATCCGAGGTTCAGGCGCTCGTTGTACGAGGCGTGCGATTCGTACATCAGCTCGCCGGCCTGCTCCATCAGCGTGCGATCCTCGTCCGTCAGGTCCGGCCCGGCCTGGCGCTCTTCCATGCGCTCCGCGCGCCGCAGCTCCGCCACCTGCATCAATCCGGCGAACTGGTGGACCCGGTAATTCTCCAGGATGGGGTGCTCTGCGCAGGCTCGCGGACGGTAGATCGTGTCCGGATCGACGCGCGTCACCGTGTCCGGCAGGCGGCCATACAGCGCGGAGTACTGGCGGCCGGTGATCTCCTCGGGAATCATGTCGCGGTACTCGAGGAATTCAGCCGGGCTCATGCGGCACAGGTAGTTGCGCAGCAGCTTGCCGCCGCTCTCGAGCTGAATCACCTTGAGGCCCATAAATGCGCCCACGCGCGCATTCGCGTAGCGCGATCCGCCGACCGAGTGCTTCACCCTGGAATCGATGCCGCTGAACCGCCAGCCCGTCGGGATTGCCTGCGCGCCAAGCAGGTCGTGCGGCTGGCATCGCAGCACCGTCAGCGCATTGGACTGGCCGAGTGCCGAAGTGACCTGGTCCATGATGCCGCACGGCGCGCCGACGATCTGGTTCTCGACGCGCTGGCACCAGGCCGCAAGCGTCAGGTCGCTCGGGTGGATGCCGGCCGCGGCGCTCAGGGCGTGCATCGTTGCAACCTCGAGCGCGGCCGAGGAGGAGAGCCCTGCGCCGAGGGGCACATCGCTGCGCACGAGGATATTCGCGCCGAGCTCGCCCATGCGCGCGTCCACGCGACCGTCGTCGCTGACCTTCGTGTACGCGGCAGCCATCACGTGGTAACAGCCGACGACGTAGGCCGCCCATCGCTCCCGCGGATTCGCCGCGAGAGCGCGGCGAACCTCGTCCACCGGCCGCACGCGGCCATTGGCGTCGATCACCACGTCGAGCGAAACCTCGACATCCGCGTCCATGCCGTCGTTCGCGGCGTCCAGGCTGCGCACGCGGAACAGCCTGTCCTCCCGCCACTGCCACGCGACGTATGCGGCCTCCGCGATCGGCATCTCAAGGACGAGGCTCCCCGAGTAGTCCGCCACGCCGCCCATGACGTCGAGGCGGCCGGGCGCGCGAGCGCCGGCAATTGGACCGGTGGCATCGAAAAACGGCGCCTGTTCGCCGCGCACGATCCCCTCGAACGCGCTCCAAGCTCGCTCCGCGGCGGACGCCTCGCCGCCTATTCGCCCGTCGCTCATAAAAGTTCCCACTATGCCGCAAGTGATGGCGCCTCTTGCCGGTGCGATGACGCAGCCGGCGTCGGATGCCCGATTATGATAGCCCGAAACCCGCCCGCTGTCAATTTCCGGTCACATTGCCGGCCAGCAGAACGCACGGTATCGGGAAAAACCACTCATAGTCGTAATCGCGCAGTCCACGGATTCGGATGCCACCGCGCGATGCCGGCCCGCAACACCAGGCACAAAGGAAACTTGAGATAATGTTTGAGGTACGCCGATCATCGAGCGCAATCGCACGCAGACGGAGCCGCGTGCGAATGCCGGCGATCACCCTGGGCGCAATTCTCGCCCTGACGGGTGCAACGCTGTCGCCGGCACGCGCGCAGCTCCGATTTCGGGCGGACACCGCGCACGGCGGGCTCTGGAAGAAGCTGTACAAGCAGCTCCCGTCCCCCTGGAAGGCGCGCGACCTGGTCTACGTCCGCGAGGTGACCGACGGGGAGATGGACCGGTTCGTAGAGCGGTTCGAGGGACCGAACAGCAAGGACAACTCCATTGTCGACGGCTGTTACCAGGCCAATACCGCGAACGACGACATGGCCGGCAGGATTACGCTGAGGCTCTCCCTGCGTGGCGAGAACGCGTCGCTGGTGTTCATCCACGAGTACGGCCACTACGTGTGGGGCAGCCTCCTCACCGAGGCCGATCGTGCGCGCTATCGCCGGATCTGGCGCGAGCAGAGGCGCTGCCACAGCCTCATTACGGACTACGCGGGCGATAGCGACGAGGAGGGCTTCGCGGAGGCGTTCGCCTACTTCATCCACAAGCCCGCGGCGCTCCGCCGGACGGATGCGCGCTCGGCCGCATTTCTGGCGGACCTGCAGGATACGCTTGCGGAGCCGGATCCGGACGCGTGAGTCGGCGCTGCGATAATCTGAGGGCTTGCCAACTAACGAGCGGCGAGGGATTGCTCCCTCGCCGCTCGGGCATTGTCGGGGGACCAAGTCCCGCTACACGGCTCCTGCCGATTTAGAAGGCGGGAGGATTGGCCGGTCGGCGGCCGCCGCCAGGGCCGAACGGCCGCTGCGGATGCTCCTTGACGTACTTGGTGACGAGATCCTTCTGATCCGCAGTGAGAACCGCCAGCGCCTTCTCATTCGGCTGGCCGTTGCCGAACATGGACTGCATGATCTCCTGGGCCTTCTGGTTGTCGCCCGCCTGGCGCGCGGCCTGCAAGTCCGCCATCTTCTGCTGGCGCTCCTTCATCACGTCGGCGGAGATCGCCGCGATCTTCGTCTTCTGTTCGCCAGTCAGCTTCAGATCGCTGTAGGTCTGCCACGGAATACCGACGCTGTTGAGGCTCGTGAGGTCCTTAACGAGGGCCGTTGCAGTCGTCTTCTGGTCGGTATTCAGGATCGCGTCGACGTCCTTTTGCGCCGCGGTGCTCAGATCGACCATCTTCTGGCGCGCGTCCGGATCGGGCGGCGATCCCGGCTGCGGCCGCAGTGCCTGCTGGTCCGCGCGGAACTTGGTCTGAACCTTTTCGAACGAGGACTTCTGGTCGTCCGAGAGCTTCAGCTCCTTGGTGAGCATGTCAGCCGGCAGATTGACCAGCATCAGCTGGCCGCCGCCGCGGCCGAACTGGCCGAAACCGCCCCGGCCCTGTCCGCCGCGCCGTGCGCCGGCGGGTGGCTGCCCATTGTCCTGGGCGAGCGCCGTGCCCGCGATGCAGGCGCCGAGTACCACGGCCGCGCCCACCAGCCCAAACTTCGCAAACTGCATTGTGTTCATCCTCCCTGGATTGATGACCGGGCTTTGCCGGCGCTTCGAACCAAGTAATACCCGAAGGTGATTTCGTCGCTTCCGAATTCTGGAAGGCCGGTCTATCGACACACCCCGCCATTTGAGAGACGAGGCTGCTGTATTGCGGTTACGCAAAAAAGATCGCGAAGATCGGGCGGGATTCAGCGCACGCGCGAGCCGGCCGGCGCGGGTGCGGAAGGATGCAGCAATATCGCATGGCCGTCGACGTCGGCGGCGAGCAGCATTCCCTGCGATTCGATCCCGCGCATCTTTCGCGGCTGCAGATTCGCGACCACCACCACCTGCTTGCCGACAAGGTCGTCGGGCTGGTAGTCCTCGGCGATGCCCGCAAGTATCGTGCGCGTATCGTCCTCGCCCACCTGCACGGTCAGCCGGAGCAGCTTGGTGGCGTTTGGGACAGGCTCGGCGGCCAGAACGTCGCCCACGCGCAGCTCCACCTTCAGGAAATCGTCGATCGTGATCGGCCCTTGTGCCGTGGGCTGCGGCACGGGCGCGGCGGGCGTTCCCGGCGCCGGCGCATGGGCCGGCGCGGCAATCGGCGCGGCGGGAGCCGGCACGTGCGCGGTCTTCGTCGGTTCGGTCACGCGTTCCTCCTTCTGGATTGCCTCGGCGGTCTGCGGATTCGAGCTGGCGAGCGTCTGCAGCAGCGCTGCGTCCGCCGACAGGTCCTGGATACGTGGGAAGATCGGCTGCGGCGCCTGGACACGCGTTCCCGGCTCCATTCCGCCCCATGAAAGCCCCTCCGCGGATGCCTCTCCGATAGGCTTCGCAAGGCCGAGCTGCGCGCCGATCCGCTCTGCGGCGACCGGCATAAACGGGACCAGCAGCAGCGCCGCGATGCGCGTCGCCTCGAGGCACGAGTAGAGCGTCGACCGCAGGAGCTCCCCGCTCTCCTCCGAGCCGGCAGCCGCCTCGCGCGCCAGCGTCCAGGGCGCGCGCTCGTCTATCAGCTTGTTCATGCGGCCCACAAGCTTCAGTATCGACTCCAATGCCACGTTGAGCCGGAACTCGCCGATCGCCCGGTCAACCTCCTCGCGTACCTGGAGCGCCAGGGCGGCAATCTCCGCATCGTGCTCCGCTACGGTCGGAACCGTGCCGTCGAGATAGCGCCCGACCATGTTTACGGTACGATTGAGCAGATTGCCGATGTCGTTCGCAAGGTCGGTGTTGAAGCGGCGCAGGCAGTTCTCGACTGTGAACTCGGTGTCCATCCCGAAGTTCATCTCGCGACAGAGCAGATAGCGCACGGCATCCGCGGCCACGTCGATGCTCGACCCCGACCGATCGGCGATCAGCCGCGCGAACCGCGTTGGGTGCGGCAGCGGCGGCCCCGTCTTGCCACCCTTTTTGCCGCCCTCCACTGTCCACCAGCCGTGCGCATAGATCTGCTTCGGCAGCGGCAGCTCGAGGGCCATCAGCATTGCGGGCCAGAGCGTGGCGTGGAACCGGACGAATATCTCCTTGCCCATGAAATGCACGTCCGCCGGCCAGCGCTCTCGCCAGCAGCCGTCGTCCGGCCAGCCGAGCGCCGACAGGTAGTTGATCAGCGCGTCGAACCAGACGTATATCACCTTGCTGTCGTCGCCGGGCACCGGAATGCCCCACCCCCGGTTCGCCCGGGTAATCGACATGTCGCGGAGGCCCTCTTTGATGAACGCCGTGACCTCGTTCTTGCGGAAATCCGGCTGTAGGAACTCCGGGTGAGCCTCGATATGAGCCAGCAGCTTGTCGCCGAACGCGGAGAGGCGGAAGAAGTAGTTGTCCTCCTGGACGCGGACGACCGGCTTGCCGCTCTCGATTGCGACGCCGTCGGCCACCTCGGTGTCCCGGAAGAAGGTTTCGTCGCTAACGCTGTACCAGCCCTCGTACGTGTCCAGGTAGATACAGTCGCTCGCGCGGAGTCGCTGGAAGAACTCCTGGACGGCACGGACGTGGCGCGGCTCTGTCGTCCGCAGGAAGTCGTCGCAGGCGATGTGCAGTGATCGCCAGCTCTCCTGGAAGGCGTCCGCCAGGCCGTCTACGAACTCTTGCGTCGGCACGTTCGCCTTCGCAGCGGCCTCCTGGACCTTCGTCGCGTTCTCATCCACGCCGGTCAGGAGCCATGTGTCGTATCCGCGCTGCCGGTGGTATCGCGCGAGGACATCGCAGGCGATCGTCGTCAGCGCCGAGCCGACGTGCGGCAGGCCGTTCACGTAGTAGATCGGCGTCGTTACGTAGTAGCGTCGTGGCTCCGCGTCGCTCATTGTCAGGCGTTTCTTACGCTGTTTTCGGCCTGCTCCAGCGTGGTCGGATCGGCGGCCTGCTCGGCGGCCAGCTCCTCCTCGCTGGTCGACGAGCCGAGGACGGCAAGCGCGGTGTCCAGCTCCCCCGGCGCGACGAATACTCCGTGGCTCCAGGTGTTTCCGAGCGCGGGCAGCGCGTTCAAGGCGGGACCGAGCTCCGGATTTGCCAGCACGGCGTGCAGGCCGGCGCCAACCAGCGTCGCGCAGACGATCTCGCCGGACTCGAAGTCCGGCGCATCGAAGGCCAGCACATAGTTGTCCGGGATCGGACTGCCGGACGTATCGATGAATCCCGGCGCGGGGGCGCCGGACGGCCGAACGGGATCGCTCACTGTGTTCTCCTTCAGTTCCGGCTTCCGCACGGGCCCCCGTCAACGCGGCAGCACATGCCGGAGGGCATGCTGCAGGGCGCCATCTCCTCCGTCGCGGAAGAGGAGCGCGCAGTCACCGAGAGCAGTCTCGCGACGCGGTCGGTACCGCAGTCGGGGCACTTCACTTCCGCCAGCCTGTCCGCACTGCGCAGCGTCTTGAACTCGGTCCGGCAGGACTTACAATGGAACTCAAAGATGGGCATGGTCGGCCTCCTCCATCTCTGCCCGCTCGAATGTGCGCGCCCGTTCGGCTGCGATCCTGGCCGCCTGCGAGCGCACCTCGTCGTCCACTTTTACCGCCTCGGCGTCGTCCTCCGCCAGCTTGTGGACACTGCAACCGCGGCAGTCGGTACACTTCGTGGTCTTCTCGATCCGCAGGTCGGAGCAGGCGAACTCGATCTCGGCGCCGCCATCGATCAGGCAGACCAGAGCGATCTCGCGCTTCACGTCGACGTCCAGCACCTTGCCCTGGCCGCGCGGCGACATTACGATCTCGCCGATAAGCGGAAGGCGGCGGTCTACCTCCGCATAGGTGTCGTGCTCGTACCGCAGGCAGCACATCAGCTTGCCGCATACGCCGGAGAACTTCACCGGATTCAGGAAGAGGCTCTGGTCCTTCGCCATCTTCATCGAGATCGGGGCGAAGTCGGTGAGAAATGTGGCGCAGCAGAGAGTCAGCCCGCACGGCCCCACCCCCCCGATCATCTTCGCCTGATCGCGCGGGCCGACCTGGTGAAGCTGAACCTTGCATCGAAGCTGCGCCGCGACCTCGCGAACCAGCTCGCGGAAATCGACGCGCGCGTCTGCCGCGAAGTAGACTGTCACCTGCAGGCCGTCGAAGCTGTACTCGGCCTGCAGCAGCTTCATCGGCAGGCGCAGCGCCTCCACGCGCTCCAGGCAAACCGCCATGGCGCGCTTCGCCTTTTCGCGGTTCTGCCGCTCGTGAAGCAGGTCGCCGACCGCCGCTCTCCGCAGAACGCGCTTCAACGGTCCCTGGAGCTCGTGCTCCGGAATCTCGCGCGCGCCGATCTTTACGGTGCCGATCTCCGCGCCACGCGTCGTCTCGACGATGACGCGCTCGTCTTCCGCCAGCTCCAGGCCGGCCGGATCGTACCAGTAGGACTTCGCGACGCGCTTGAAAGCGACGCCGATGCATATCGGCATTTGGGCACCTGCTATCGGGAACCGCAAGGGCCGCGGCGGCCCCGGTTCGATTTGAATGTTCTCAAACGGCAAAACGCAGAATGCCGGCCCCAGTACAGGCCACCATCCTGCGGTGAGATCGCGCTTACGAGGCTATTCTATCATATCCTGCGCTCGTTAATCAAGCTAGAGCACACTGCCGGGCAACGAGAAGCATCGCCTCGGCCGCCCGGTCGATCTGCTCGGTGGTCACATCGAGATGCGTTACGGCGCGAACCGTATGCGGCCCCATCACGCTCGCCAGAACGCCATACCGCTCCTTAAGCGTCCTGACGAATACGGCCGCCTCACGCTGAGTGCGCATATAGACCATGTTGCTCGCCGGCGGTTCGGTCTCGACTACAAGTCCCAGCCCGGCTGCGATGGCGGAAGCCAACCGCCGGGCGTTCGCGTGATCCTCCGCGAGGCGTGCGACGTTGTGGTCAAGCGCATATAGGCCGGCCGCGGCGAGCACTCCCGCCTGCCGCATGCCGCCGCCGAGCATCTTGCGGACTCGCCGTGCTCGCTCGACAAACGCCCGGCTGCCACACAGCACCGACCCGACCGGGCAGCCAAGTCCCTTCGACAGGCAGAACGTGACCGAGTCCGTCAGCTCCGCGATCTCCGCCGCCGGCACTCCCAAAGCGATTGCGGCGTTGAATACCCGCGCGCCATCCAGATGGACCGACGCGCCGCGCTCGCGCATCGCCTCGAAGATGCGCCTGTGGATGGCCAGCGGAGTCACCGCCCCGCCCGCCCGGTTATGCGTGTTCTCCAGAACGAGCAGCGACGTGCGCGGCGAGTGGAGTGTCTCTTCCTTAACGAGCGCCGGCAGCTCATCCGCTGGCGGCACGCCGGCGGCGCTGTGGAACTGGCGCGTCATCACCCCGGCGACCAGTGCGGCGTTGCCGGCCTCATAGAGCATCGTATGTGCCTGGGAGTCGAGCAGGATCTCGTCGCCGGGCTGCGTGTGGACCTTGATCGCGGCGACGTTGCTCATGGTTCCGGAAGGCATGAACAGCGCTGCCTCCTTCCCCATGATCTCCGCGGCGCGCTCCTGCAGCGCGTGTATCGTCGGATCGTCGTCCAGCACGTCGTCGCCGACCACGGCGCGGGCCATCGCCTCGCGCATGCCCGGCGAGGGCCGGGTGACGGTATCGCTTCTCAAGTCGATGAACGGTGACGCAGGCATGCATCGCTCCCGGCTGTTTGCGAGACTTGGCGCGTAGATACGGGCGGTCGAAGTGAGATCGTTTCGAGACAGGCCCGATCTGATAGTTAGTCCGGCGCGGCAAACCGCTCCGCGGCGGCGAAATCCGAGGGCCGGTCGAGATCCGTCGCAAGCTCCGGGCTCGCCGAGATCAGCGCGCGGACGTCCGCCCGCACGAAGCGGCCCACGCGGCGCTCGAGCTCCTCGACGCTCAGCGCGCGCGGCGACACGAGCTGCGAGAAGAGTAGTCGCGCCACTGTCCCCGCGCCGAGCATTGCGGCAAGCCGCACAGGCCGCTTGCGCGCCGCGTAGGCATCCGCGAGCAGCGCCTGCCGGTCCAGGAAGAAGGAGGGCCGCGCAAGCATCACGTTTCCTCCCGTAAACTCCCCTTCGCGCAGGCGCACAGTCGTCCGCTTGATCCCGGGATACCGCGCGTAGCAGGCCGCCACCGCGACAATCGGATAGACCACTTGCGCTCCCGCAGAGGCGGCCAGGGCCTCGCTAACGAAGCGCTCGATCACTTCCCCCGTCAGGAACGGCAGATCCGCCGATACGAAGAGTGCCCAGTCCGCGTCCCGATGCAGCGCCAGGCCCGCCAGGATGTTCGCGACGAAGCCGCCCTGGTCCGGGACGCGCTTGCAGCAGGCGCGATCCGGCACGTCGCCGACGACCGTGATCGGCGCGGCTGGCTGGGCGGCGCGCAGAGCGTCGACCACGATCTCGATGAGCGGGCGGCCCTGGAACCGGCCCAGGGCCCGTACCGGAGTTCCGATCTGCGCCGCGAGCTCCGGCGAGGCCCGCCCGCCGGCAAGGACGATCGACGGAATCTGATTCACAGGGCCAACTCGCGAAGCGGATTCGACTCGATCCGCGAAAGCGTACGCGCGACCGCGGTGTTCGCGTACGACGGCCGGAGGGACGCGGCGATCCGCTCAGCGGCCAGGCGATCCCGCGCAACGCCGTAGACCGCGGAGCCGCTGCCGCAAAGGTGCGCGGCGACCGCTCCCGCCATCTGAAGCTGATCGCGCAGCCACGCCACCCCCGGGTATCGCGCGAAGACGGGCGCCTCGAAGTCGTTACTCTGGCAGGCGATCGTCCTCGCCGCATCGCCGGACTTCAGCGCGCCCTCGAGCAAACTCGTGGCGCGGTTTGAAGCGCGCTCCTCGATGGCATCCAGCGCGCCATAGGCCCAGGCCGTCGATACGCTCTCATCGGGCTTGACCAGGACGAGCCAGAGCGCAGGCGCGTCGGCGATGGGGCTGATGTTCTCGCCGCGCCCACGTACGACGGCCGTCCCGCCGCTCAGGAAAAACGGAACGTCCGAGCCGAGGCGGATCGCCAGTTCCCGCAGCAGTCGCGGGCCGGCGTCGATGCCGAACAGCGTGGCGGCGCCGATCAGCGCCGCCGCGGCGTCGCTGCTGCCGCCGCCGAGCCCGGCCTGCGATGGTATCTCCTTGCGCAGGTGGATATCGAGGCCGGATTCGCAGTGCGCCACGTCCAGCAGCGCGCGGGCAGCCCGGACGACCAGGTTCGTATCGTCCACCGGAACGCCCGCCGCGTGCGGCCCATCGCACGTCAGTCGAATCCCGCTTTCCGCCGCGCCTGTCAGTGTCAGCGTGTCCTGCAGCGAGATCGCCTGGAAGACCGATGCGATACTGTGGTAGCCGTCGGACCGCCGGTTGAACACGTCGAGCGTCAGGTTGATCTTCGCGCGGGCGTAGACGGTGAGGCGAGTCATATCATGGAATCCGGAACCGGGCGGCGTCCTTCACGGTGTCGCTCGGACCGAACAGAAAGATGCGGAACGGCAGCTCGAT